>DAOQAK010000040.1 GCA_035353855.1 Bacteroidales bacterium
TCGGTTTGCGATACCCTTTTTCTTTTATTCTAACAAAATTTTAAACAGGCTCTTATAAAGCCTTATTATTATTTGTTAAATTTTAATTAACATAAATTGTAGTATATAAACGATTTAGGTGGTTTGTGAAAAATTGATAAGTAGTTTTACCAATATGGTTTAGAATAAACACTGAAGTATGAAATTGACTTTAAATAAATATTAAAAATTGATAGTGAAAATGAGGATGTCTCAAAAAAAAATATCCTTTTCTGAGTTTTGATTATAAAGTTTTCCTTTCAGAAAAATGGTAGAATAATAAAGACCGTCTCGTTACTTTTGAGACAGCCTTTATATTATTTCAGAAAATAAGATTATTTCATAAGTGTTATTGTGCCATTCAATTTGTATTCAATATTATCAATTCCTAAAGCTTCAATAATATAATAATATACACCATCACTTGCTTCGGTACCGCTATCAGTTTTTCCATCCCAACCTTTGGTTATATCATTCCATTCATAAATCTTTTTTCCCCAGCGGTTGAATACAACGCAATTAAATGTATTTATACTTCCATATTGAACATGGAAATCATCATTAGCACCATCGCTATTAGGTGTAAATACATTTGGTACAATAATGAAAGAAGGGTTGTCTGTTTTAATTGTAAGACTAAAAGTGTCAGCACAGAAATTAGGTGTACCACTATTTACATATAATGTAGCAGTAAAGGTATTAGCAGTTGTATAAATATTTTGCGGATTTTGTAAAGTAGATGTATTTCCATCTCCAAAGTCCCAATAATATGTGTCCGCATCAGCTCCTGTAAATGTAAATTGAACAGTAAGTGGAAGAGTACCCGATAAAGGATTTGCAGAAAAACTTGCATCAAGATTTGTTTCTGTTCCAATTACTGCATTATTTATTTCTGTACAGCCATTGTGGTCGGTAACAGTTAGGCTATATGAACCTGGAATTAGATCAAAGCAAGTTTGAGTTATTTGCCCATTACTCCATAAATATGTGTATGGTCCAACGCCTCCATTAACATCGGTAGATATTTCACCGTCCTGGCTATTAGGACAAGTTACATCATCCGGATAAAGTGTAATTAAAAGCTCATTTGGTTGAAGAACTTGAGCAAATGTCGATTGAGTACATCCATTTTTATCACTAACAGTAACAGTATAAGTCCCGGCAGGAACATTTAATGCGGTTGCAGTACTTTGTGATGGTGTAGTATTCCATAAATAATTATAACCAGGGCCCGGAGTACCACCTGAAGCAATTACTGTTACACTACCATTGCTTTCCCCGTAACATATTACCGAATCTATATTTGTGATAAGCGCATTTATCTGAGTGGGCTGAAATACTGTATCTGATACGGTATTATTACAACCATTATGATCTGTAACGGTTACAGTATAGATTCCTGCAGGAATATTTGATGCAATGAGTGTTGTTTGGGGAGGAATAGTATTCCATAAGTATGTGCATGGGGGAGTTCCGCCGGCTACGGCGATTGTTATGCTTCCTGTACTTCCTCCATAACATTTTGCAGAATCAACATCTGTAATATTAGTAAACATTTGTGCCGGTTGTGAAAGGTTTGCAGCTAGAACATATGAACAACCATTATGATCTGTAACTGTTACCATGTACGTTCCGGCTGTAAGGTTAGATGCTGTTGGTGTATGTTGAACAGGGGTGGTGTTCCAATTGTAAGTATAAGTTGGGGTCCCTCCGGTTGCTGTTACAGTAAGGCTGCCATTGTTTCCTCCATAGCATTGAATTACTGTAGTATCTGTCATTGATGCAGAAAAAGCAGTCGGTTCAAATACTGTTGCGGTAGCAGTAGCTATACAACTGTTATTATCAGTAACCGTTACAGTGTAAGTTCCACCGGGAAGGTTAGAAGCAGTAGCACTTGATTGAACAGGGTTTGTATTCCAATGATAACTATAACCAGGAGTTCCTCCATTTACAGCAACGCTTATTGACCCATTATTCAATCCATGACAAGAAACAGAATCCAGGTTGGAAACTGTTGCTGTAAGTAGAGGTGGTTGTGTTATAACTATTGTATCATATTTTAAACAAGAAAAACTATCGGTAACGCAAACAATATATGTTCCAGCTGCCAGGCTATCAGCCGTTGGGTATTGACCACCTGCAGGGCTCCATCCGTATGTGTATGGCTGTACACCACCAGTAGCAGTAACAGTTGCAGAACCTTCGTATAATCCATAACAACTAATAGTTGAATCGGCAGAAGTAATAGCTGCACTTAAATAACTCACATGAACATCAGCGGTAGCATTTTTATTTCCTCCGCAGTTATCATGAACATTTAATGAATAAGTAGTATTTGCGGTAGGATAAACAGTTATTGTAGGTGTAGTATAACCGCCGGTCCAAGTGTATGTAAATGGTGGGTACCCTCCTGTAATCCCTAAATCAATATATATAGGTCCTCCGCTACAACCATAAAGTGTATTGGAATGTACATTTAAAGGTAAATGATCTTTAATTAAAACAACTATCGTGTCCATTGTAGCGCAAAAAATATTCTGATAGATTATTAAAACAGTGTCTGTTCCTTCAGTAAGTGCATCAACAAAGGGAGAAATCCAGAAACCTGTTGAATCAGCACCGGGTAATAAAACTAAACTATCGGGGATAACTGCATAATCAGTTCCTTCTATTGCATTACCGGCAACAGTATAATGGATTACTGTAGTATCAGTAACAGCCTGACTGAAATTAAAACTTACAATTGCATTATTACAACCTTCAACAGCAGCAGTATCTACATCAGATGTAAAAGTTGTTTCAGTAAAAGAACCATTAGTTCCGAAACTATTTGCTTCAAGAAAAACGCCAGAATCAAATTCGTCATCACCTGTATCAGCAATAGCAAGTTTAATATGATATTTTTGACATGGAGTAACCAGATGCCATGCTGTAAATACTTTAGTAAAACCATCAAATGCTATTGTAGTGCCACCTAAAGCTTCATTATCTACATATAGAGAAGAATAGGAAAGAGAAGTACATCCGCCTGGAATACCATTTGCTCCCATAGTTCCATTATTTATTGTGTTAATTGCTACAGGTAAAGTTGTGCCAGGGATAAGTGCTAAATTAATAGCCCCATTTTGATAAGGTCCTGAAATTCCGGGTCCGCTTAGAAAAAAACCAAAAACATCATTATATGAAGAACAAACATTTTCAGGGTATTCTTCAGAACCGAATACATAACGAAAACGTATCGTATCAGAAGTGGGTTTAAAATCAAATTCCAGAACACATGCATCTCTTGTTGTATCAGGATTGGTAATTATATTAAGGTCGTCATCACCTGGTAATCCTTTGTGGTTATCCATAAAAAAAGCCACAGGATTACTTATTTCAGAGCATTTGCCTGTGGATAAAATTATACCTTTATTAAGCCCAAGGTTTGTTGTACTGCCATTAGTAAATGAACCATACATTGAACTGGTTCCTTTAGTTATTGTAATATTACTAATATTCACACCTCCGCCTACCAGCACATTCTGTACTAATTGCAAGGGGGTCATCGGTGTGATATTTAGCTGCGCACTTACCTTAAATGAAAAAAATGAAAGCAGTATAAACCCTATTATACCAGTAGTGAAATTAGATAGAGTACTTTTTTTCATAAAAATATTATTAATTAAAATTTAAGTTCAATGTTCCTTTTGTTTTGGAAAACGTTATTTCTGAATGTTCCTGTGCGGAAACAAAGTAAATATTAATCATAGGTATTACACACAAAAAAATATATTGGAAAAAAAATTTCATAAATATTTTAAAATATTTTTGTGGGATAATAATCAATTAAAGTTTGTAAATATACATTTTTTTATAAAAACATATGTTTTTGAATTAAATTTTTTAGAAAAAAAAACTAAAAAATATATCCTTAAACATTTTAAAATTCTATTTTTCAAATAAATAATTATAAAAATGCGATTTCGAGAAATTAAAAAAAAGACACAAACTAATATTAAATAGTTGTATAATACTGATTATATATATGTAATAGTCCAATAAATTGTACTAAAACATCTATCTCATCGGCATAACCGCTTGGTAAAATAAAAAATCGCTATGAAGTTGTGTGCTGCCCGTCTTGCCGACGAGGCAGATAGGCACAACCCAATTAGCTGAACGTGCTTGAAAGCTATATGGTCTTGAAAGTGTAGTACCTACGGTACAATAAGAAGTGAGTTGTACTTTTTATACCAAGCTGTTGTCCCTAACAGGACATAAAATAAAAAATGTTGTTTCAATACAAATTATGATTTTGCGTAATATCAGTTAATAATCGGTGTAACCTGAAATTTTATGCGAATATAAAATTTCTCCAATAGTGATGAATATGATTAGTCAGGAATTGAATGTGTGATTTACACAAATACGTAAACGGTCGCCGCTGCGACCGCAAAAATAATCTTTTATACCGACAGAAAAAAGGTTTGCAAAAATATTTTTTGTTTTCTGTACGGTATAACTCGTTCTAAACAGTTTTGCTTTTGCAAACCTGATAAGAACGAGTATAACAAGCATTACTAGCAGCATAACTTGTTCTAATAATTTTTAAAATTAGATAAGAACGAGTAAACAGCAGCATGGAAATCCAAGAGCAAACAAGTATTCCACCCCGATGGTATCGGAATTAAAAAAGAATGGGTATATCATAATAAATAAATACTTTTGTCATCTGAATAAATGAAAAAGCTTAAATGAAATTTGTAAATCCATATTTTTTATTTGCATTATTTACAATAGCAATACCTGTAATTATTCATTTATTTAATTTTCGACGTTATCGCCGGATACTATTCAGTAATGTGTCTTTTCTGAAAGAAATAAAACAGGAAACACAAAAAAAATCCAAGATCAAACATTTTTTGATATTGCTTGCCAGAATATTAACTATTTCTTCATTGGTACTTGCTTTTGCGCAACCATATATTCCGCTGGGGGCAAAGGTTATTAATAAAAAAGGGAGTGTTGTTAGTATATATATTGACAATTCTTTCAGTATGCAATCTATAGGGAAAAAAGGCACATTGCTGGAAGAAGCAATATCGAAGGCTAAAGAAATTGCTGAATCATACAAGCCTGCTGATATTTTTCAGTTGCTGACAAATGATTTTGAAGGCAAGCATCAGTTTTATTACACTAAAGAAGAATTTTTGCAATTATTAAATGAAGTTGCTGTTTCGCCTTCAGTAAAAAAGCTTTCAGAAATATTGACCCGGCAGAATGATTTATTCTCAACAGTAAAAAGTAAAGAAAAAGTTTCATTTATTATTTCTGATTTTTCGGAAATGAATTTTGATTTTGATAAATTGAAAATAGATACCTCGGTATATATTCATTTGATTCCATTAACAGCAAATGAAAAAAATAATTTATTTATTGATAGCTGTTGGTATGATACACCGGTTATACAAATGGGAAAACAAGTTCAATTATCAGTATTGATTAAAAATATTTCGAATGAGGATGCAGAAAAGATCCCATTGAAATTAGTTATTAATGGTAAACAAAAATCATTGGCAAGTGTTGATATTACAGCTGGTTCGGAAACCGAAGCAAAGTTATCATATACCATTTCTGAAGTAGGAATGCAAAATGCATATGTTGAAATTATTGATAACCCTGTTGTGTTTGATGATAAGTTTTATTTTTCGTATGAAGTTGCTCAGAAGATTAAGGTACTCAATATTTGTCAGTCGGAAAATATATATATCAATGCTCTTTTTCAAAATGATTCATTAATAGATTATAAAATCCTTAATATTAATAAACTTGATTATTCATCGATACCTCAATCTGATTTTGTTATTATCGACGGAATAAAAACCATTTCAAGCGGACTGGAAAAGGAATTATTGAAATATACCATGAATGGCGGTACACTTGCAGTTTTTCCGGGAGTTGAAATGGATATCAATTCGTATAATTCTTTTTTAAATGCCATGAGTGCGCCGGTTTTTCAGAAGCTTGATACAGCCGATACAAAAGTTTCTAAAGTAAATGAAGAACATAAAATTTTTACCGATGTGTTTGAAAAAGTATCCGATGATATGGACCTCCCTATTGTAAAATCGCATTACCCGCTTAAAAGTAAAACACTTTCATCTGATGAAAAAATTATGGAATTGCAAAATGGAGAACCTTTTATTTTATCATATAAGTATGGGAAAGGAAACCTGTATATTTCCTCTGTGCCTGTTGATGCTGAATTCAGCAACTTTCCAAAACATGCCATATTTGTTCCTGCATTATACAATATGACATTATTCAGTATTCCTGCCAGGAAATTATTTTATACTATTGGAGATGATGAATCTATAGAAGTTAAAAAACAGGATCTTTCTGGAGATATGACTTTTAAAATAAGATCATCTGAAAAAAAATTTGAAATAATTCCTGAACATAAAAATATGGATATGCAAACATATATTTATCCGCACGACCAGATAAAAGAGGCAGGGAATTATATTATAAAGCTTGGCAATAATGATATTGCAGGGGTTTCATTTAATTATAACCGTAATGAATCAGTAATGAAATTTGAAACAGATGAACAAATTTCTGATGAAATAAAAGCTGCTACAGCAAAATCGGAATCTTATAAAAAAATTGATGTGCTTGACCTGAAAAGTAAAACAGTTTCAAAAGCAATTGAAGAAATAAATCAGGGAGTCCGTTTATGGAAACTTTTTATATTCCTTTCTCTTGTGTTTATTTTCGCTGAAATAGCATTATTAAGATACGTGAGGGATTGACCTTTGAACCTTTTATATTTGATATATTTTTATAAATTTGTAGTAAAATTAATTTAATGACACCGTTTCTAAGGCTTATACGTTTTCCAAATCTTTTAATGATTATATTGATACAATACTTATTTAGGTATTGTATTATTGTGCCTGTAATGAATACAGAGCATATTAGCCCTGCTTTCAGTCATTTTGATTTTGCATTACTTGTTTTGTCAACAGTACTTATTGCAGCTGCAGGTTATGCCATTAATGATTATTTTGATATTCGTTCTGACAGAATTAACCGTCCTGATAAAATCGTTATCGGTAAACATTTATCGCGCAGGTTTGCAATGCTTATTCATACGATTTTTAATATTGTTGCAGTATTAATTGGAACATACCTGAGTTATAAGGTACATTCATATAAGCTTGCACCTATCTTTATTATTATTTCAATACTTTTATGGTTGTATTCAGTAAAGTACAAATCGTATTTTCTGGTAGGTAATATAATAGTTGCTTTTGTATCTGCTTTTACGATTATAATAGTGTGGTTGTTTGATATGTATGCATTACGTTTATCGGGACAGGCAATCATTGCAAATTACCGACTTCTGAATTTTTTCCTTTGGGCATACATATCATATTCATTTGCTACTTCTTTAATCCGTGAAATAATTAAAGATATTGAAGATTTTGAAGGCGATGCAAAATGTGGATGTTCTACATTGCCAGTAGTTATGGGTGTATCGAAAACAAAATATGTTTTGATAGGAATTATAACTATAGTTATTGCTTCGTTGGTTTATATTGATATTATTATTTATCCTTTACATTTTGCAATTATATTCTGGTATATTTTGCTTTTGTTGGTTTTGCCTTTTGTATATATGATATATGTTGTAATTATAGCAAAAGATAAATCGGATTACAGCTTTTTAAGTAATATTTCCAAATTTATAATGATTGCCGGGGCTGCGTCTATGGCGCTGACTTTCTCCCTGTTTTAACTGCCATGATGCTTTCCGAAAAATTAAAAAAATATAATATAATTCTTGCTTCCCAATCGCCACGCAGGCAAATGCTTTTAAAAGGGCTTGATATTAATTACACTTTAAAATTAAAAGATGTAAATGAAGATTTTCCCAGGCATTTAAAACGTGAGGAAATTGCGCTTTACCTGGCTGAAAAAAAAGCCAATGCATTCAATAATGATTTGCTAGATGATACTCTTATTATTACTGCTGATACAATAGTATGGATAAATAACCAGGTACTAGGAAAACCTAAAGATTTCAATGATGCAGTTCGTATTCTTAAAATATTATCGGGTCATGAACACGAAGTGATCACGGCAATCTGCCTGAAGACAAAACTAAAAACAACTTCATTTTTCTCACTCACCAAAGTTGCTTTTAAAGAACTTTCAGAAGAAGAAATACACTATTATATCAATAATTATAAACCTTATGATAAAGCCGGCGCTTATGGTGCACAGGAATGGATAGGCTATGTAGCAATAAAACATATTGAAGGATCGTACTTCAATGTGATGGGGCTTCCAACAAGGCTTTTGTATGATGAGCTTTTAAAATTTTAAAATAAAGAAAAAGATTAATAATAGTAGCTTAATTTTAAAAACTATTTTTTCCAAAATCATATTTAAATCCAATACTTAAATTTAATGGGAGTCCTTTGGTGTTAAAGAGATGGTTTATTTCTCCATATATAGCAGTACGCCGAAACGGTTTAACCTCAATCCCAATTCCTGGGCTTACTCTCGGTATAAATGTAAAAAAATTATCTTTTGTTCCAATATGGTTATTTGTTTCTGAAACATAAGAAAAATCAGCTATGTGGAATAAAAAATACAAATTATAATTATCCGTTTTTACATAGTCTAGTTCATACCTGCAACCAATACTATACAACTTTTGGTTTATTATATATAGGTAATAAAAGTATTCAGTATAATTTGCAAAATTGTAGTTTGAATATTCTGCTGTAAATCGTAATGAATGACGACCGTTCTTCGAAAAATAATATTGTAAACCGGCAATTATACCAAAAGAAAAGCCATCTGTTTCTTTATAAAAAACATTTTGATAATTACTGAATTGTCCGAAAAATACCCAGTTTGATTCTATTGTAACTTTATTATTTGGTTTCCAGAAATATGAAATTTCACCTTTGTTATATGTATTTATAACATCTATAATATCATTTTCTGAAAGTTCAATTTTATCAAGTTTTGCCATAATATCAGGTCTGTCAGACATGAAAATTTTAAGTATTCCTATAAATTGATAATCATATTTTTTAAAAGTACCTTCTTTTTTATCTACATAAATTTCATTGTTATCAAGTCTGTACAATAAGCTATCCTTGGCAACATAATATTTTAATATGTCATTTTCATTTCTTGTATATAAGCTAATTTTTGAAGATTCAATAACAACTTGAAACATTAATAATATGCTATCATTTTTATTAAAGTATGTTCTGGGAATAAATTTTTTCCCGGAATTTAGTTTAATTTCTTTAACCTGTATTGGTGATATGATGTTTTTTACACCATTGCTATCATGGGTAATAATATCTGATGGGAAATTGTTAAAATAACTTATATTACATTTAAGGGTATCCCCATTTTTTAAAATTATTTCACCTCTTTCATTTTCAATTTGGGCAAATATAAATGATGTGTAAAACAAAGAAAGAAATAAAAAAAAATGATTTGAGAAATTTACTTTTCATAATTTCATGAATGGTTTATATGATTAATATTGCATACCTCTTATTAAATGCAAATATGGAATTTTATTTATAATAAGAATAAGATATTTTGTATTTGGTGAAATAATAATGATAACTTGTCGGTATGAATGAATAACTGGTAATTTAAATAATAGATCTTTTTATTTTGTTTTTTGTTTAGATTATTCTATATATACATTTTTATCTTTAGGGTATTTTACAGTATAACTGAAATTGATTTGCTTAGTTTCAGCACTGTTTATGGAATATTTCCAGGTCAGTATTCCATTTGTTTCATCGTATTTTGCATCGGTTGGAATTTCTTTTTCAACTTCAATATTTTTATCGGTTGATAGTGGGAGCTGGTCTTCGATAGAAATAGAAATTGAATTTTTCTTTTTGTTACGAATGTTTATTTCCCATGAGTTTTTAAGCTTGCGATTATTTCCTATTAATTGTTTTGATGAATATTCTTTTTGTTTAGTACGAGTGATAACAATGTTCTCGTCTTGTCCGAGAGAAAAATCCAACGTGTCTAATGTACTCTTTACATCGAGATATGATTTTCCGATATAAGTACCTTCAAAATACAAATTCATATTTCCCGATAAAAGATTGTATTCTTCCCATCCGGTTACTTTTGCAAGCAGGTATGCTTTAGGATCAAGTTTTGGCGCAGCATAATATTCGTAAGTTGCCGGAAGGGAGTATTTCTGTATTTGCACTACTGTTGTTTTTCCGTCTGATTTTATGGAATAAGGTAAATCAATTTTAAATTCAAAATTGGTAGTGTTTGCATTTATATTAGTATAATTTGCTGGTGTTTGGGCTTCCATTAAAGGTGCTGGAATATTTTCACCGTTTCCTGATGTTTCAGCTTCATCTTTGTCTTTCTTTGTTTCCACGCTCATCAGCGCATCGCCGCCTTTGTAACTGTTGTAATTATCATAGATGTACAAATACCATGGGTATATAGTTGGCTTGGTATTATTGACACTTGGGTTACCTGTTGATAAAGTAAGTTTAACATTATTCCAGTCTTCACCTGATGATTGGTAAACATTTGCGCTGTAATCAAGAGAAATGGGGCTGCTGGTATCGGTTGCTCGCAGGTCGTACGACGGGGTCCATCCTGCATTTGAAACAGCATAACTTATTTCGAATGATGCTGCAATTTTTGCCTTGGCAGTTAAAGCAACAATAATTTCACTGGTGAGGTTGTTATTCTTTGCGTTTTCGGAAGAAAGCTGGTTATTGGTATTTGAAATCAAATCCTGAATTTTTTTAATCTTTGCATTTACATAAATTGTTTTAGAACTTATATCGGCAAGACGTGTTCTGAAAAAATCGGCTGCTGCTTTAAGGTCATCTATCTTAACTCCATTCTGGTTTCCTCCGATATTTTGATTGGCAATGATCATATTTTTCTCGGAAGTGTACGTTTCCAGGAGGCTTTGCTGATAGGTGAGTTGTGAATTATATGATTCCAAAGAGTCTTCAAGCGTTTTTACTTCTTTCGATTTTTCGTTTGATTTCAGGTAGTTCATTTGCGGAGTTACAGAAATGATAACGAAATCGCCATTACCTTTAACCTGAACACTGCTTGTATTCATGTATTGCGACAAGCCTTCAAAAACGATATACGATGTGCCTGCAGGAATCGTTGTGCTGGCCGTTCTATTAATTTGTGCACCATTAATAAAGATTGTTACATCTTTTATTTCTGATTTTACTACGTTTTTTTCATCTTCAGCTTTGACTAATGAAAAATTAATCATCAGGACAAATAAAGTTAAAGCAAGTTTTTTCATAGGTTTAAATTTTGATTTAACGTTAAGATGCATGAATAAATAAAATTACATAATTTTTTTATATAATTTTGTTTTTTCTTAAATTGTTAATAAATAGAATGGGGTATTGATTATTTTTCAGGAAAAATAAATGATAGGTTAGTAAAGCGAAAACATGGATTCGTTTTTAATTTGAAGAATACAAAACAAAAAATAAATATGAAAAAAATTATTCTTGCTTCAATTGTAATTGCATTCAGTTTCAATTTGAATGCCCAGGAAATTAAAGTGAAAGAAGAGAAAGAAAAAATTGCGGAAGGAACGAATCCTGTATTAACCGTTATGATTTATGAAGCTGATGAATCGATGGTTGAAAAATCGTGGAAAGAACTAATGAAAGATTATAATGCCAAGGTAAGCAACAAATCGGAAATATTTGCTGATAATGCTTCCATTACGGATATGTCGCAGAATACTGTTGATGTTTATGCTTACACCAAAAAAGAAGATGACGGAATTAAATTGATTGTGGCATTTGATTTAGGCGGAGCATTTGTTAGTTCGTCAACACATTCTTCTGCATATAATGTTGCTGAAAAAATTGTGAAAAAATTTGCAGTTGATGTAAGTAAAAAAGCCATACAGAAAAAAGTTGATGCGGCTCTTGCAAAACAAAAAGATTTGGAAGATGAACTGGCATCGCTGAAAAAGAAGAATGAAAAATTGCATGGCGATATAGAAGATTATAAAAAGAAAATCACCGAAGCCGAATCAGATATTTCCGATAATGAAAAAGCCCAGGTAGAAAAAACTAAAGAAATAGAAGATCAAACTAAGGCTGTTAAGGAAGTCCAGGAAAAACTGGATGATGTTAAATAGTTAAAAATTGTAATTACCGAATTGTATTGTAGTTTTTATTTATTTAAATCGTCGGTATATTGTTTGATGAGCTCAAGTAATTTATTTTCATCAATAGGTTTGGCAATATAATCATCCATTCCTGCATTTATAAATTTCTCTTTATCGCCAGTAACAGCATAACCTGTAATTGCAATAATTTTAGTGTGCTTTTTACTTTTTAATTCTTTTTCGCGAATTATTTGAGTAGCTTCAAACCCGTCCATTTTGGGCATTTGGCCATCCATTAAAATGATATCGTATTCTGAATTGTCATATTTTTCCAATGCTTGTATCCCATTGAACGCGGTGTCAACTTTATACCCCATTTTATTTAAAAAGCTTTTCATGTATAGTTGATTTATCCCGTCATCTTCAACAAGCAAGATTTTTATTTTATGTTTTTTGTCATTACCCATAGATGGTTTTATTTCTGTTTCTGCATTTTGTTTTTCAGCAATGATAAAAGGAATTTCAACAAAGAATGTACTTCCTTTGTTGATCTGGCTTTCAAAATCAATCTTTCCTTTTAATAGTTCGGTATATCGTTTTACAATAGCAAGCCCTAATCCTGTACCTCCAAATAATTTCGTGGTAGAACTGTCGAGCTGTGTGAACGATTCGAAAACTTTATCCCTGTCATCTTCTTTTATTCCAATACCTGTATCAGTAATCTCGAAACGGATAGTAGATTGAGAAATCTTTCTTTTAATTTCTTTGACATTAATAGATACAGAGCCTTTTTCAGTGAATTTGATTGCATTCCCTGTTAAGTTGATAAGTATCTGTTTTAATTTTATACTATCACCATAAAGATTTTCAGGAACATTTTCATCAATATGATAACTGTATGAAAGGTTTTTGAACTCGGCTGTTGTTTTATTTGATAAATAGATACTGTTTATGATTTCTTTTATATTGAAATTGCATTTCAGGATTTCAGCTTTGTTGGCTTCAATTTTTGAAAAGTCCAGAACATCGTTAATAATATTCAAAAGGTTGTTGGATGATATTTTTAGTGCTTCAACTATATTTCCCTGTTCCTGGTCAAGGTTCATACGTCCAAGTGAATTTGAAAGTCCAATAATTGAGTTTAATGGATTTCTTATTTCGTGGCTCATGTTGGCAAGAAATTCAGATTTTGATTTATTGGCAAGTTCGGCAGCTTCCTTTTCTTTTAGTAATCTTTCTGAATTGAGTAGTGTTGTGATGTTCCTGATAACAGCTACAAACTCTTTAATAGTGCCGTTTTCATTAACGATGGTTTGATTATTTGTTTCACACCAAATGTATGAACCATCTATTTTGCGTAAGCGATGCCTTAATATATTGGGCGCTTTCTTTTGTAATAAGTTACTGGTATATTCACGTAGAAAGGTAATTTCATCAGGATGGAAAAATTCAAAAACAGAATGCCCGATCATATTTTCAATATCATACCCTAATGTTTTTTCATAACTTGGAGATATATATAATAGTTTTCCGTTGGTTCCGAATTTTACAATGATATCGTTGACATTAGTAGTTATGATCCGGTACTGTTCTTCACTTTCTTTAAGTGCCCTGTCGGTTTTTCTTCGTTGTATAAGTTGCCACATGCCTTTCATTAATAGGGTAAGCTGGTTGGCATCGGTTTCATTATAATCGGTTTCTTTATTAGCTGTTGCGGCAACAATTACAATTTTATCTCCATCGAATATGGGGATATTCATATATCTTATAATAGGGATATGTCCCTCAGGTAAGTTATGAATCGACGGATCTTCTGATGAATAATTATTTGAAATTATCGATTGTTTGTTTCTTATAGGGGCACCAAGAATTCCAATGTCCTTGGTTGCAAATTGCTTGAATGTATCTTTTACTTTACATTGATTCATTACTTCGCTCGACCAGGCATGTAATGTTATTATTTCATCATCATCGCTCATAAACCCGATGAATCCAAATTTACTGCCTGTTAGTTTTACTGCTTCATTCAGGGCGAAATCAATTAAATCATCTTCTGGTTTATCAGTGAGGTTATTAAGTTTCAGGAGCGCTTCAAGTCGGGCTTCATTCAAACGTTTTACTTCTTCCTGTTGTTTTCGTTCTGTAATATTTTCAATCATGACTACAAAGTATACGAAATTGTCATTGTTGTCGAAATTAGCAGTAACAGTAACAGAAGCCCAGATATTTTTTTTATCTTTACATATATACTGTTTTTCGGTTTTATAAAAAGGGATTTCACCGGAAAAAAGTTTTCTTATATTTTTTATATCTTCACTAAGATTTTCGGGATGTGTAATATCTTTAAATGTGAGGTGCTTTAATTCTTGTTCTGTATATCCCAGCATTTGACAAAAGGTATTATTCGCTGATGTAAAATTAAAATTGTTATTTACAATAGCCATACCCAAAGGTCCGCTTTCATATATCTTCCTGAATTTTGCTTCACTTTCTTTTAATTTTGCTTCCGCTTTTTTACTTTCAGTAATATCATCGAACATCACGAAAATTTTATCGTCGACAATAACACCAAAGATGACCATGGTCTTTACAGAGCCATCAAAGCAGGTAGTAAGATATTCGCGACGTTCAATTTCACAATTCTCTTTCATGGCTTTATTAACAAGTCCCGTCCATTGGTCAATAACTTCGGCACGATATTTTTCATCGGGATATGCTAAACGAAACCATGAATCCATATCTGTAATATCTTTTGGGTTGTAGCCAAAAGTTTTTACAGCATGCCTGTTGATGTATTCAACTTTTCTGTCAAAGCCTATGATAGCCATTGAAAGATTAGACATTTCGAGAATATTGTGAAGATGGTTCTCGCTTTTACGTAATGCATCTTCTATCTGCTTCCGGTGAGTTATATCGGAAACCAATGACATCATTACTGTTTCGGAATCTGTTTTTGCAATAGTTGCGCTTATCAATAAAGATACTTTATTTCCATTTTTATGAACATATTCAATTTCGAGGTTGCGAATAAAACCTTGTGTTTTGCAAAGCCTGATAGCTTCAGCATTCTGAGTTTTTGACTCATCGGATGTCCATTCCAGAACATTGTGATTAAGAATTTCACTTATATTCTCAAATCCTGCAAGGTGAACATACTTTTGATTAGCATCCAAAACTTTGCCTTGTTGATCAATGATTACAAAGCCTGTATCTGTAGAATCAATAAGCGTTCTGTATTTAGTTTCGCTTTTAGTCAGGTCTTCTTCTGCTTTTTTTCTTTTTGTAATATCCTGGACAGCGCCGTATATTCTTGTTAATTTTTTGCTTTCAGGATCGATAACCGGATGTGCGTAAACCCTAACCCATTTTATGCTTTTGTTTTTTGTGATCGTTCTGATTTCAGTAGCAACAGGTTTGCTGAGTTTGAGATTATGAAAATCCATCTGGTCGACTTTTATATCGTCGGGATGGATAAAAGCGCGCCAGCCGCCTTTTGCAGAATACTCTTCAAGGTTATAACCTGTAATTGTTTCAAATGCGCCGGCAACCCATTCTAAAGTTAAGTTATCATTTTCATCAATGAGTGAAGAAAATACATAATCAGAAGCAGCTTTAGAAATCAGTCGATATATTTCTTCATTTTTCTGAAGCTCCTTTTCCATCTTCTTGCGATAGTCGATATCTCTAACAATTGCCTGCAGGAAAACATTATTCTGAACGATGATTTTATTCAGTGTTACTTCAGCATAAAAATCAACGCCATCAGCTCTTCTATGTGTCCATTCAAAAAATTGAGGGATGCCTTGTAGCGCCAGGTTTATTTTTTCCTGTGAAGCGGTTTTTGAATCTATTCCATTGGGTTGAAACTGGGGCGAAAAATCATAAGGCGTTTTTCCAATTAATTTTTCGGGACCGCATTTGTACATCTTGAACCCTTTTTCATTACATGCAACAAAAACACCGTCCTGTAATATCATATTGGCATCATTGGCAGCTTCGAATAATGTGCGGTAGCCTTCTTCATTTTCTTTCAATTCCAACTCTGAACGCTTTTGTTCAGTTATATCGCGGAAAACAATGATAGTGCCTATAAGTTTGTTTTTAGAATCGCAAATAGGAGCAGCACTGTTGGATATTATTCGTTTGGTTCCATTTTTTGATAAAAGAGATGTTGTATTATTCGATTGCTCTTTATATTCTCCTGTTGTGAAAATTTTTTCAGCAGGTGAATCACATTTTTTTTTGGTAGTATCATCAATAAGGACAAAAACAGTATCAAGTGGTTTACCCGAAGCTTCAGCTTGAGTCCATCCGGTAAGGATTTCAGCGGTTTTATTAAGTACAATAATATTTCCTTTACAATCTGTTGTAATTACACCATCACCAATTGAACGTAATGTTATCTCCAGTTTTTCTTTTTCAATTCCGATATATTCTTCTCGTTCCTTTAGTTTCTTATATGCTGAATTTATTTTATCATAAGCAATACTTAATGATTTTTCAGTTTTATTTCTTTCATTTGCTTCAATATTAATTGAAACAATCTCGGCAACAGAAGTAACGTAGTCCTGTTCTTCTTCGGTCCAATGTCTTTTTGTTTTTGTATGTTCACAACAAATTACACCAATAACTTTTCCTTTTATCTGAATAGGAATATCAATCATGGAAATGATGTTTAGCGGTCTCAGGTATATTTCGTTGAATTCACTAGTGGATTTGTTTTTTAAAACATCATCAGCCGTAATGCTTAAATCATTAAATAGCGCATTAAAATATTTCGGAAATTTTTCAACTTCCAACATATTCTCAATGGAGTATTCATTTTTACTTTTTATATATAATAAATCACATGAAAGGAATTTTCTGTCGCTGGTAAAACGCCATATGCTTGTTCTTTCAACATTAAGTGTATTCGAAACAGTTTTCGTTAGTATCTTGAAAAATTTATTCAGGTCGTATTCGTCATTTTTTAAGAGTTTTACCAGCGAATTCTGAAATTGTATTCTTTGTGAATTTTTAAAATTGATTTCTTCCAGTGCAAGTTTATTCTCGGTAATATCAATTGCTACTCCAATGGCTGTAGGTTCACCTTTGTATTCAGTTACTTTTGCTGTAAATTCGATATATCGGGTTTTCCCATTTTTGGTAAGGATAGGGATTTCATATGTGCTGAGAATTTTTTTTCCTGAAAGCCTGTCATGACCTCTTTTCTTTAATTTTTCCTGAACTTTGGGGTGAGCAATTTCCCAAAATTTCATTTGAAGCAATTCTTCCTTTGAATACCCTGTTATTTCAGCAGCTACATCATTAACATATTCTACTTTGTTTTTACTATATATAAATATGGCAGATGGAGAGATTTCGGCTAGAGCATTAAAATTAAATTCATTTGAATTGTTTTTTACAGAAATATTACCATGTGTTTTATTAATAGAATTACTTATCTTTTTCTGGTTCGTTTTGTTCTTAACAGAAAGTTTATTATTCGAATTATTTTTAATTGGATTTAGCATGTAATCTTAAAAAGTATTTTTTATTTATTCGTAAAAATAATAATTTTATATTAAATATAATAATGTTTATTGTAAAAAGTTAATTTTTAGTATATCCTGTTAAATTTTGAAATCATAAAAATGAATAGAAAATAAAATGTAAATTAGCGAACCAGATTTATGATGAGATGTGTGGAATTGCAGGCATAGCAATAAAAAACAAAATTAACTCCGATTTGCCTTTGCTGATAAAAAGAATGACAGCAAGCATGAAACATCGCGGACCTGATGATGAAGGTTTTGTTTTGGTGAACCATGATGTTTGTTTTCCTGCCGGTTCGGATGATACACAAAAAGAATCATGGAACTCAAAACTAAAATACTGTCCTGAAAAATCAATCAGTGATTTTAATAATGAGTTTTTCCTGGCGCTTGGACACAGACGACTTTCCATAATCGATCTTTCGGAAGCGGCACATCAACCCATGTGTAATAGTAATGGCAATATATGGATTACCTGCAATGGCGAAATCTATAATTATATTGAATTGCGTGAAGAACTGGCTTCAAAAGGTTGTCGTTTTATTTCACAAAGTGATATTGAAGTGTTGCTTAGAGCATATGAAACATGGGGAACAGCATGTCTTGACAAGTTAAACGGGATGTGGTCGTTTGTGATTTATGATAAAGAAAAAAATATTCTTTTCGGTTCACGCGACAGGTTTGGTGTAAAGCCAATGTATTATTATAATGATGAAAATTGTTTTGCATTTGCTTCGGAACAAAAAGCTTTATTGAAAATCCCGTTTTTAAAAAAAGAAATTAACTACAGCGCAGTATTCAAGCATCTTTTACATGCGCAGGTTGAATTGCACGAAGAAGGTTTTTATAAAAATATTTTTGAACTCAAACCGGCTCATTATTTTATTTATGATTTAAAATGCCAAGAGCTTTCAATTAAAAAATATTTTTCGCTCAATTATGAAAATGCAACGACTACTTTTTCTGAAAATAAACTAAAAGAATATTCTGAAAAATTATTGGAGCATATCACGCATTCGGTTGATATTCGCCTGCGTTCGGATGTACCTGTAGGTTTTTGTTTAAGCGGAGGATTGGATAGTTCTACAATTATAAGCGTTGCAAATAAACTGAATAAAGAAAACAAACTCTCGCAGCTTACCGATAAAATCACAGCATTCACTGCATCGAATGAAAGTGATTCTTCGGATGAATCGAAATGGGCGAAGAAAGTTGTTGAGAGTAATAATTTAAAGTGGGTTAAAGTTGACTGTCGCGCAGAAAATATTTTGAACGATTTGGAAAAATTAATTTATCACCAGGATATTCCATTGTATTCAACAAGTACATATGCACAAAGCAAAGTGATGCAGGCTGCAAAAGAAAATGGCATCACTATATTGTTAGACGGACAGGGTGGGGATGAACTGTTTGCAGGTTATCCGGTTTTTTACACATCTTATTATTTGGAATTGTTGAAACGTTTTCGGTTAAATGATTTTTATTCTGAATGGAGTAATATTTCAAATTCACCAATAAATAAAAGTGTCTTTGTAAAATCGTTGTTTAAGATTGGCGCTGATAAAATTATTCCGTCGTTCGCAAACCCTATATTTGCAAGCGCTGCAAAAGATGAATTGCAATATTTTCAAAAATCATTTATCAATTCAAATGCTTTGCAGATAAGCTTTGCAAATGATTTCAATTCATTACCGCTTAACGCATCTCTTAATAAATATTGTACCGATTATTATTTAAAAAATTTGTTGCGTTGGGAAGACCGTTGCTCCATGCAGTATTCCATCGAATCGCGCACACCATTTTCGGATGATGTGGATTTAATCAATTTTATTTTTTCAGTTCCGTCGGTTTATAAAATTCGTAAAGGGTGGAGCAAATACCTGATGCGTGAAGCGGTAAAAGGAATTATTCCTGAAGAAATCCGATTGCGAAAAGATAAAATGGGTTTTGCAACACCGCAACAACAATGGCTTCTGAAAATCAATAAAGATTTAAAGAAATATGTTTTTGAACTTGGTGCGAATAATGAAATAATAAAAACCGATTTACTCCTAAAAAACTGGGAACAAATTTTCAATAGTTCAAAATATGTGAAAACACAGGATTTTGTATGGCGTTACGTATGCTTCCTGATTTGGAAGAAGATTTTTATTAATGAATAATACCAATTGCAAAACTAAAGTTCCCAATACTAAGTTTCAAATCCCAAATCTAAAATCTAAAATCTAAAATCAATTCTCCTTATATACCGACAGAAAAGAGTTTTGCGAAAATATTTTTTGTTTTCTGTACGGTATAACTCGTTCTAAACAGTTTTGCCTTTGCAATCCAGATAAGAACGAGTATACCTTTTAAGATATCCGATGCGCCTTAAGATGCACTGAAAAATATTTGCCAGGCTTTTCGTTAGGTTTTAGAACAGATGTTTTTAATTTTTCATTTGTGTAGAAAGCGCAAAGCGTATTGGATGCATGATAAATTTTATTTCTGCATTCAGCCGGACAACCATCAAGAATGCCTGCAAGTGTGTTCCATCGCACGGTTTCAGTGCCTAAGCCGTAATCGTGCCATACAATAATTGATTTCTCATCTTTCAATAATTTGAAAGCATTCATGGTGTCGGACTTAATGCTTTCGCTGTGATGATCGCCATCAATAAATATCAGATCGAATTTTTTATTGAGTTGTGAAAAGTCGTATGTGAGCGAGTTTGCCTGTATGTGTGTTACATTCTTTAAGTCTTTTGAAAAGAAACGATGCATGTTGATGTAATCTTCGCTCAATTTCAGTTTTCTCATTTCATCATCAGGAAGGTTAAGCGTGGTGCAGCTTTCAGCAAGAGGTGAAATAACAGCTACGCTTTCGCCGCGCCATGTGCCTATTTCAAAATAATCTTTGCAGTGTATTTTCTTTGCAAATCCGCGAAGTAAGGCAAAGTCAGTGGGAAGCGATGAACCGTCAAGAAAACTGTAGGGTAGGATAGTGTCTTCAAAATCAGGAAAAAGCTCAGTAATATCAACCTTTGGAAGGCCATTAGGTAAATTGTATTTCGAAAATACATAATTCTTTTTTACTTCTTCATCGTCAAGTATAGCGTTCAATAAATAGGGTTTCGAAAATATTAAACTGAATGCTTTCAGCGCTTTTGAAAGTTTGCTCATATAATTTATTTTTTTTGAAAAAGTAAAATAAATTCGTTGTAATAATTTTTAATATCGCCAGGTTTGGGCATCAAATCAATAATGCGGCATTTCGCTTCTTTTGAAAAAATAATTGAAATTACAATTGCCGTGACGATATATGAAATAGAAGCAGTGATGCCGGCTCCGATAATTCCGTAAAGTGGAATTAATATTAACCCGAAAATTAAAGTTGCTGCAAAGCCTACTCCCATAGCTAAAGCATTGATGTGATATTTGCCTGTTCCCGAGAAATAATGACCGGTAATATTAACAATATTGAAAATAAGAACACCCGGTGCAAGTGTCCAGATGACTTTATTGATGTCGCCGAATTCATGACCGAAGATAAAAGTGTAAAACGAAGATGGTAATAAAACCAGCGGAATAAGAATGAAAAAGATTGAAAGTAAACTTATACGGGTTAAGCGAATGGTAAGTTTTTGCGAGTATTCATTGTTTTCGGAATTCACAATACGCGAATATTGAACAAGCGTAATGCTTGTAGTAACAAGCCAAACAGACTCAATGATTGAAATTCCGTTAGAATAAATTCCAACATCTTTTGTTCCGTTGAAGTATTCAATAAAATAGTAACTGATGCGGAAGCTTAGCATTTGCGCTATTGTCCCGAGTTGATTCCAGAAACCGAATTTTAATAATCCCTGTAAAGCCTCATTGAATTTACCTGTAGGATTAATTTGCTTTTTGAAAAATGGAATGATGAAAATAAAACCTAAAATAAAATTTATTCCAAAGCCGAAATACAATGCTTTGATGTAAGAGTAGATTTCTATTTTATTCTGAATGTTAAAGAAGAATAGTAAAGAACCAATAATGACGATAGTTTGCAGAAGGTTAATGTAGTTGTTGGTTTTGATTTTTTCTTTGCCGATCAAAACCGAGTTATTGATTGATGCAAAAGAATTGATGGTTGTAAGAATTACTACATGCAAGATGTATTCAGGCTTTACGATATAAACCAGGTTCATTATAAAGAAAAATATAATGCTGGTAAGCAACGACCATGCATATGCAGGAATTACTATGCGTTGTAACGGATGTCGTGGAACAAGGTAAACAATTGATGGGCCTCCAATAAGATTTGAAAAGATCAGAATAAGTGTAATGGTAGTGATAATGATTCCTTGTTCGCCTTTTCCTGTTGCACCAAGGTATTGCGAAATTATTACAGCAATAAAAAAATTAATGATAGCCGTAATAAACTTAGTGCTGAAGGTATTTAATATCTTGCTGAACAAATTATTTTTTGTTTAAAATTTCAGAATAAATATCATTGATTTGTTTTCCTACACTTTTGTAGCTGAAATTATTTTCAGCATAGTCATGAAGGAATTGTTTGTCGTATTTATCAGTATTGTCAAGCATTTGTCCGATTGCTGTTAACAAAGCATTTTCATCTTTCGGTTTTATTAATATTCCGTGTTTATCTGAAACATGTTCGGAAATGCCGCCAACATTGGTCGAAACAACCGGTACTCCGCATGAAAATGCTTCAACAATAACACATGGAAAATTTTCGTAATTGCTGAATAAGAGCAGAAAGTCAGACTGCTCAAGCATTTCAGCAACTTGACCGGTACTTTTAGTTCCGTGAAAAAATACATATTTGTCAAGCAAAGAATTGTTTTTTGCATAATCAATAAATGGCTGTGCATCGCCATCGGTAATGAAATGCATGGCAAAATCGTTTCTTTTTTCTGATAATTTTTTTATTGCTCTCAGTATACCTGAAATGTTTTTCTGTTCATCAACAAACGATGAAATATGTAAAATATTTTTTATGCTTTTCTTGTTTTGGTCAGTAATGACAAATAACGAAGTATCAACAACATTTGGAACAACCTTGTAATCCCCTTTGAAACCAAGATTAAGCATGGCATTTTTTAAATTTTCAGTAACTAGCAAAACCTTTTTTGATTTCCTGGTAATTCTTTTAATTAAATATTTTTTAATGAAACTTATTTTCTCAGGGTCGTCGGGTAAGAAGCCTGTCCAGTGCTCGGTTACAACAAACGGAAATTTTTTAAATGCTTTGTTGAATAAGAAAACCAATCCAACCGGAAATATAATATTTGCATGGATAATATCAGGCTTCCCATATTTTTCTGAAATCAATTTCAACCCATTGCGATAAGCTTTCAGGTAATTAATGAATTGACGAATAGGGGAGTTGATTTTTTTTAAATAAATAAAAATGGAGTTGATATTTTTTTCGGAAGAATAAACTATTTCTTGTTTTCCTTTCAGCGTTTCATCAAAGCAAACGTGCAAAACACTTACATCGGCATATTGTGAAACTGCTTCGGCATGTTTATGGACAAAGTTGCCTAAAGTAGGTTTTACGCGGTTTGGGAACCAACTTGAGATGAATAAAACTTTTATTTTTGAATTTATTTCGGGCAAATTTCTAAGCTTTAATATCACAAATTTAATTTATTTATACTTCAGTTTGTTTTTAAAAAGGAATTTTTTATAAATTTGCACTCTCAAAACGGTGGATGTAGCTCAGCTGGTTAGAGTAGCGGATTGTGGTTCCGTTGGTCGTGGGTTCGAATCCCATCTTCCACCCAAAAGCGAATGAAAGCGTCCCGAAAATTTGGGACGCTTTTTTTTATTTCCCGGCGAAGCTGTTCAAACTTGTTTGATAAAGCGAAGTTATGCTGGTTTCGGCTACGCTCAACCAGCTATTTCAACTACGCTTATGTTGTGCATAAAGGTTTACGGCTTGGCGTAGTGGTGGATTTTAGCACAAAAGTACAATCGAAGAACTGAACTTGAACCTACCACAAAACTGTCATATGAAGCACTGTTCCTGTTCTACATCTTTGGCAAACTCGGTAATGCCGATACCTGCAGGCATAGTCTGCGGGTTGGCACTGCAGTATATTTTTTTATAATAAAATTCACACAGCCTGTTGTATACAAAGTTTGTTTTGATCCCGATAAAAATATTTTTTAATAAATAGTTGCATATATCAACTATATATTTTTATCTTTGTACCGTTTTTAAATTATTAAAATGGAAAAGAAGAACATACCCTTAGGAATGATAATATGCAGGATGATGCATGAAATGTTCAGGGTACTTAAAAAACAAGCATTCGAGCAAACAGAGATTAAACTTTCGCTTGAGCAGTTCGGGTTGCTTCATACAATTAATATGAAAAGTGAAGATGTTATCCAAAATGACATGGCTAAAATGATGGGAAGGGATAAGTCTTCAATATTAAGACTTATCGACTCATTGGAAGAGAAAGAATTGGTAAGGAGAGTGGTCGATAAAAACGACAGAAGAAAGAATTATCTTATGGTTACCAAAAAAGGAGAAAAAATCATTGAGCAGTACCTGGAAATAGAGTTTAAACTGGTTAAAGAACTCCAGGATGGTCTTTCCAAGTCGGATATTGAAACATTTTATAAAGTAATAAATCATATTAAAAGCAATGCGGAAAAATTATAATTTCATAAAGTTGATACCGGCAACAATTGGTGCATCAACCTTTTTTTTATTAATATATTTTAAACAAAAATCAGCATAAAGAATAACAAAAATATGACAGGATTATCATTAAAAATTAAACGAATGAAAACAATTTTTAAAATCATTTTTAGCAGTATTTTTTGCTTAAATGTTTTATTGCTGCAGGCACAGCAACCCCTTACCTTGTCGCTCGACAGCGCTGTGAAATTTGCCATCGATCATAACAAAACACTGGTCGGTTCAAAATACAGTGTTGATAAATCTACGCAAAAGATAAAAGAAGCCATTGCTGTTGGCCTGCCCCAGATCAGTGCATCGGTAGATTATACAAATTACCTGGGAGCTGAAGCCTCGCTACAGTTAAATCCTCTGGCGCCACCTGTTACTATTGAGTTTAACCCTACCAGCAATTTTAAGGCAACAGCAAGCCAGCTTATTTTTAACGGCGCTTATTATGTTGGTGTGCAACTTTCAAAACTTGCCAAAACACTTTCAGAACAAAGTTACCAGAATGATGAGCAAAGTGTAAAAGAGTTGACCATGCAGGCATATTACACTATTTTGGTAAGCGAGCGATTATTAAATCTTGTAAAAGAAAATGTTGTCAATTCAAAATTAATTTATGAGAAAACTAACAATCTTGTCAAAGCAGGAACCGTAGAAGAAATTGAAGCTAAAAAGCTTTCCGTCATGGTAACTACTGCTGAAAATGCACTTAAATCAACCGAAAGACAGGTAGAGTTGGGTTATAACCTGTTGCGACTACAATTAGGCATTGAATCAGATACGGTAATTAAGCTGACTTCAAATCTTGATGATATGATTCAGAAGAATATAGCATTAACAGCAGGTACAGAGAAATTCAATGTTGAAAATAACCTGAGCTATAAATTACTCGATATGCAAAGTAAAATTGCAGAAAAAAATATTGACCTGAAGAAAGCAAATTATTTACCAACCCTTTCAGCTTATTATTCCTATACTGAGAAAATAAAACAATCTCATTTTGATATGACACCTAATAATGTTCTGGGGCTTACACTATCTGTTCCAATATTTTCAAGCGGTCAGAAATGCTCACAGCTTAGCCAGGCAAAAATTGATTATAGAATATCGGCTAATACCAAAGACCTTTTAAAACAGCAGCTGACCCTGCAGGAAAAACAACTCAATTATAATTATTCCAATCTTTTGGAACAATACCTGAATCAGAAAAGCAGTGTGGATGTTGCAAAAGAAGTGCTTGAAAAAATGAACCTGAAATATGACCAGGGACTGGTTTCCAGCCTTGAACTGACAAGCGCCAATAGCAGTTATCTTACATCAGAAACAAGTTATACCAGTATCCTGCTTCAGTTATTGAACGCTGACCTGGCATTAAAGAAAATAAACAATAAACTATAAAAAAATACAAATATGAACACAGTAAAAATTTTAATGATTTCACTTTTGTCGGGAATATTCATCATGGGAACATCCTGTACATCCAAGAAGGGGAATGAGAAAGATACAACAACAAAAAATACAGATACCGTGTTGGTAAAAACTATGATTGCGGAGAAAGAAGAAATATCACGCACAATAGATTATACTGCCACTTTAGTTGCTTATGAAGAAATACACTTAGCGCCGGCAATGGCAGGTAGGATAAAAAAATTCAATGTGGAGATTGGAAGTAATGTTGTGAAAGGGCAGGTTATTGCAGTGATGGATTCAACAACTTTAGAGCAGTCAAGGATTTCATTAATGACAGCAGCAACAAATTTCAGCCGCATGGATACGCTGAAAAAAACGAACAGCGTTTCTGCTCAGCAGTACGACTTGACCAAGTCAACATATGAAATTGCAAAATCCAGCTATCAGAATCTTTTAAACAATACACAGCTTAGAGCTCCGTTCAGCGGAGTTATATCAGGAAAATATTTTGAAGATGGCGAAATCTATTCCGGTACTCCTGTTGCTTCAATAGGCAAACCTGCCATAGTTTCAATTGTCCAGATAAACCAACTGAAAGCATTAATAGGAGTAACCGCATCGTACTTTCCTTTAATAACAACAGGAATGAAGGCTACAGTTAAATCAGATATTTATCCTGATATGAATTTGAGCGGAAGTGTTTCTAAGATTTACCCTACTATAGATAATTCAACGAAAACATTTACAGTTGAAGTTACCATTGAGAATGAAAATTTAAAATTGCGCCCGGGAATGTTTACTAAAATAAAACTCAATCTTGGCAAAGGTAATGCTATCATGGTTCCAACAATAGCATTGGTAAAACAAACAGGAACCAACGACATGTATGTTTTTGTAAATAATAATGGTATTGCGAAAAAAATTAAAGTTGTTACAGGAAGCCTTATTGATGATAAAACAGAAATTACAGAAGGGTTGAAAGAAGGTGATGAAGTAATAATTGTAGGTCAAAATAAACTTATGGATCAATCACATATTATCATAGAAAAATAATTCCATAGTTGCACTTGAAGATGATTAAACAATTTTAAAAATTAATTTATGAGTTTATATAGCACAGCTGTTAAAAAACCAGTCAGCACCATCATGATCACCATAGGTGTGCTGATATTCGGGATCTATTCATATATGCAGTTACCGGTGGATTATTTTCCCAAAATTGATCCTCCTTATATTTCTGTATTTACATATTATTCAGGGGCAAGCGCTGCCGATGTGGAACAAAATATTACCCGAAAACTGGAAGACGGATTTGGTTCTCTTTCCAACCTGAAGAAAATTACATCTACTTCAAAAGATAATATATCGGTTGTTATGCTGGAGTTTGAATGGGGCGCCAACCTTGATGAAGCTACTAACGAAGTGCGTAATGCCGTAGGATCGGCTGAACGAAATCTCCCTGATGATGTGGAAAGTCCTACTATTCTAAAATTAAGCACCAGCATGATGCCAGTAATTATGTTTTCTGTAACCTCTAATGAAAGTTATGAAGGAATAAAAGACATACTGGATAAAAAATTCATTCAGCCTCTTAACCGCATTGATGGTGTGGGAAACATAATGCAAATGGGAGCGCCTGAAAGAGCCATAATGGTGAATGTTGATCCGCGTAAACTGGATGCTTATGATTTAACTATTGAAAGAGTTGGCGGTATATTGACTGCAAATAATTTAAACCTGCCTTCAGGAAGTCTTAAAGTTGGGAAATCAGATATACCGCTCAGGTTGCAGGGTGAATTTGAAAGCAGTGATATTATAAAAAACATTGTCATTAGCAATGTTAATGGGAAAACGGTTTACCTGAAAGATATAGCAACGGTTACGGATAGCCTAAAAGAGATTGATTCTTACGAACGTGCTAATGGCCAGAAAACAGTTCGTGTAATGGTGCAGAAGCAGTCGGATGCAAATACAGTTACAGTAGCAAATAAAATAAAAGCTAAAATTGCAGATATTGAAAAAACACTTCCTCCTGATGTGAAAGTAGATGTTCTGATGGATACATCTCTTAATACAACTGCATCTATCAATAACCTTTCGGAAACATTACTTTATGCTTTGATATTTGTTGTAGTAATTGTATTGATATTTTTAGGACGAGGAAGAGCAACATTTATTATTTCGTTATCTATTCCGATATCACTTATCACCGGTTTTATTTACATGTATTTATCCGATGGCACCATCAACATCATTACGCTGTCATCGCTATCAATTGCTATCGGGTTGGTTGTTGACGATTCCATTGTGGTACTCGAGAATATTACTAAAAAGCTTGAACGGGGAGGTTTCGCGCGTGAATCAGCAATATATGGTACAAGTGAAGTGAGCTTAGCTGTAATTGCATCCACGCTGACTATCATTGCGGTTTTCCTTCCATTGACCATGTTAGGTGGTATCACCGGAATACTTTTCAAACCTTTGGGTTGGGTGGTAACTATATCTGTGGCTGTATCTGTAATTGTTTCAATGACGCTAGTTCCTACGTTGTCGTCAAAAATGCTGAATGCAAAAGAACCCAGTAAAAAAGGTGTGCGTGGAAGAATATACTGGTTTTCACAAAGCGTGCTTGCAAAAATGGATAATGTATATTCCAAAATTCTTACATGGGCTATTAGCCATCGATGGACAGTAATTATTATTGCTATGGCAGTTTTTATTTCTTCCATGTTTCTTACAAAACTTATCGGCTCTGAATTTATGCCGGCTTCCGATAACGACAGGATTTCAGCACAGGTAAAACTGGCACAGGGAACCAATCTTGATGAAACAATTAAAATCACAAAGTATCTTGATTCTGTTTTTCAGAAAAAATATCCTGAAGTGGAAATTGTTTCTTCCAGTGCAGGGCAAGGTGATGCAAGCAGCCTGGTTGCTATTTTTTCGGAAACAGGTAACTATATCGTTAATTATACTTTTAAGATGAAACCCAGGGCTGAACGCGAAAAAGATATTTTTCAAATTTCCGATGAGATGAGGAAAGATATTGAAGTTTTGCCCGAAATTGAAAAATTTTATGTGGATGCAGGAAGTTCAAGGTCTTCAAGCTCAATGGGCATGGGCATGGGCGGAGGCAATAACCTTGAAGTGAAAATATTCGGAAATGATTTTGATGAAACCAATGTTGTTGCTGAGAAAATGGCGCTGGCTCTTGGAAAAATTAAAGGAGCTAAGGATATATTGATAAGCCGCGATAAGGAAAAAACAGAGTTACAGCTAATTCTGGATAACGAAAAAATGACCTCTTTCGGTTTAAATGCAGCAACTGTCGCAAAGTCTATCCGCTATTGCATTACTGGCCTTACTGCTACAAAATATAAAGAAGAAGGAAATGAATACGATATTATCGTGCGTTATGATGCCCAGTTCAGGCATACTACCGAAGACATTGGAAACATAAGTATTTCAACACCTACGGGTAAAGTAATAAAGCTGAGTGAAATTGCAACATTAAAAACTTTTTATTCGCCACCTATTATTCAAAGAGAAAATAAAGTACGTGTTGTTAAAGTAACTTCGGCGCTTTCAGGAACAGATATAGGTACAGTGAAATCGGCACTTGAAAAGGATATTGCCAAAATGGATATCCCTTCAGATGTTACCATAGAATTTGGCGGTAGCGCTGAAAACATGCAGGATGCTTTTCAAAGTATCATCTTATTGTTGCTCCTTTCCATAATACTTGTTTATATAGTTATGGCATCGCAATTCGAATCGTTGACCGAACCATTCATTATCATGTTCTCTATTCCTTTTGCATTCACAGGAGTATTCTTAGGTTTATATATTTTTGGTTCAACTATAAATGTCATTTCATTGATAGGTGCAGTAATGTTAATAGGTATCGTGGTGAAAAACGGTATTATACTGGTTGACTATACGAACCTGGAAGTTGACAGGGGCTATTCATTGAAGCAGGCTGTGATTTCTGCCGGACGATCAAGGTTAAGGCCGGTGCTTATGACTTCGCTGACCATGATTCTTGCGATGATCCCAATGATTTTTTCAAGCGGAAGCGGGTCCGAAACCTGGAAACCTATGGGGATTGCTATTTTTTGCGGTTTAACTTTCTCAACATTAATAACACTAGTATTGATTCCTACTATATATACTATTTTTGGAGTAGGAAAAATTAAAAGAGCACGTAAAGAATTAGAAAAAAATAAATAAAAAAATAATGAAAGCTGTATTTATTTTATATAACCAATCGCTGACCGAAGAGGTTCAGGAAATTTTAGAAAAACTTTCTATAAGAGGTTATTCTCAATGGCTGGATGTAAAAGGCAGGGGCTCGGTAAATGGTAGTCCGCACGAAGGGACACATACATGGCCTGAATTGAATAATGCACATTTAACAATTGTAGATGACGAAAAAGTTCCGGCTCTGTTAGAAAGACTACAATCGCTAAACAAAGAAGTTAAAGAACAAGGTTTGAGAGCTTTTGTTTGGAATATTGAAGGAACCATTTAGTCGTAAGTCGTCCGCTGTAGCGTAGACAAAATACACAAGTCCCAAATACCAGTGTACTAAATTGCATCTTGGTATTTGGGACTTGTAAATTAATCACCGGATTTTTGTTTATAATTAAATTGTAATAAAGTTGGTTTTTTATCCTGGCCTTCGTTTGAAATTAGCATATCGCCATTATTAAAGAAAGTTATTCCTTCGGCTTTATTAAACAGTTCCGTATCGAGTGTTTCAATATGTTCAATAGTGCCATCCATGTTAAAAATAAATAAAAGATGTTCTGTTGCAGAAAGCAAATATAATTTATTTGTTAGCGGATGTATACCAATTGCCGATGTTCTGAAACGGATAATGGGTTCATTAATTGCCCCTCTTTTTTTATTCCTGTATGGTAGATCAATTTTGTTGTTGATGGCAAATTGTTTGATCAATGCCAGGTTAAAATCAAAAACAGGTTCATTACTAAGTTTTTTTGTTTTAAGGTCAAAACCATAAATTACGCGTTTATCTTTATACTCAATTCCTTTTCCTGGTTTACCTTTGCATCCAATTAAAAGCCGGTGATTTTTTTTATCATAACAAAGACCTTCATTATTATTGGCTGGAATGCCTGTAACATAAGATGTCGTTTTAAATTTTTCAGAACGAAATTTTTTTATTTCAAATAGTACTCCATCACTTCTTAAAACATAAATAGTGTTGTCAATCCTGGTAATACCTTCGTAATCGCCATCAATATGAAAAAAGTATTGTTCTTTAATTTTATTATTTAGGGCATCATATAAAAATAAAATTCCATTTTCGTCTTGTATGCAAGCAAATGAAATCGAATCTATTTCTGTAATTCCCGAAATTTCGCGAAGCGTGTCAGGTAAAATATATATCTTATCGGGCTTTGAAAAATTGTAATCAGTAATAACAGTTGCATCATTATTATTTATTGTAGGATTATTGCAGCAGAAGACATTAAGAAATAAAAACATGAATATGCCCGGAATATGCATTTTAAATATCATTTTTCTTTCAATAAATCTCAAGTTGCAAATCAATCAATCTATTCATTCCTTCAACTAGTAATAGCTTGAACCATCCCAGCAATGTGTACATAATTTTTCTTTAGGCAATCCAATAGCATTTACAAGATCGTCAAGCTTTTGGTATTTCAATGAGGTAAGCCCAAGGTCTAATCTTATTTGTTCAACCATTGCTTTGTATTTTTCGGAACAGCAGTTTGAGTATTCTTTCATGTCGGCATTTTCTTTTCCTTCAAGTTTCTTTACTGCTTTATATGTGGCAAGGTCCATATTGGAACGGGAACGGCTAAAGTTTAAATACATGCATGGGTAAGTTAGCGGAGGGCATGCAATGCGCATATGCACTTCTTTCATTCCGGATTGAAATAATGAACAAACATTATCTTTCAGCTGAGTACCGCGAACAATGGAATCGTCAAGGAATACACCGCTTTTTCCTTTGGTTACAGAAACGTTCGGTATCAATTTCATTTTTGCAACAAGATCGCGCATTTGCTGGTTCTGTGGCATAAAGCTACGTGGCCATGTTGGAGTATATTTCGCATAAGGTCTTTTAAGCGGAAGTTGTGCTTTGTTGCTATAACCATAAGCATGACCAATACCTGAATCAGGAATTCCGGCAACAAAATCAACTTTGATATTGTCTTTTACGGCAAGTGCCGAACCACAACGATAACGGCATTCATCTACATTTATATTTTCGTAATATGAAGGTGGATAACCATAGTATACCCAAAGGAAAGAACATACCTGCATTTTATCATACGGCTTTTTTAATTGTTCATATCCGTCAGCAGTGATCTTCACAATTTCGCCGGGACCAATATATTTTTCTATTTCATAACCTAAGTTAGGAAATGCGCAGGTTTCGAAAGTAACAGAATAGGCATTTTCTTTTTTTCCGATGATAATGGGAGTTCTTCCAAGTTTGTCGCGGGCTGCAATGATTCCATCTTTGGTTAAAACTAAAATAGAACAGGAACCTTTAACCATCTCATAAACATTCTGAATTCCTGAAACAAAATCTTTTCCTTCTGCAATAAGCATGGCAACCAGTTCTGTAGGATTAATAGCGCCCTGGCTGTTTTCGGCAAAGGTGTGTTTCATCTTCATATACCGTTCTTCCAGTTCATCGATGTTCACTATTTTGCTAACTGTTGCTACGGCATAGCGCCCCAGGTGCGAGGTAACAATAATTGGCTGCGATTCATTATCGCTGATAACTCCTATACCGCTTTTGCCTTCAAAATCGGGAAGATTGTCTTCGAATTTACTCCTGAAATATCCATTATCCAATTTATGGATTGCACGGTGGAACCCTTTTTCTTTTGAATAGAAAGCCATTCCGGCTCTTTTTGTTCCCAGGTGTGAATGATAGTCTGTGCCATAATATACATCACTTACACAATCATCTTTTGAAACTGCTCCGAAAAATCCGCTCATTACTAATTTGTTTTTTTGAATTTGAAAATTATATTTTGATTCTATTTGTCTGTTTTCAGCCATTTATCAAGCCATGCAAAGAAAGTGCGTTGCCATAAAACACTATTCTGTGGTTTTAAAACAAAATGCGATTCTTCGGGAAAGAAAAGGAATTCGCTTGGAATGCCCTGTAATTGCGCTGCATTAAAAGCTTCCATTCCTTGAGTGTATGGGATACGAAAATCGTTTCCTCCTTCAATTACTAAAATTGGAGTGTCCCATTTCCCTACAAAATTACTTGGTGAAAAATCATAACTTTTTGGTTGTGGATTTTTCCAGTATGCTCCGCCAAGGTCGTGATTAGCGAACCACATTTCTTCGGTGCTGCCGTACCAGCTTTTAAAATCAAACATCCCGCAATGTGCAATGAATGCTTTAAAACGTTTGTTGTGATTCCCGGCCAACCAGTATACCGAATAACCGCCGTAACTAGCGCCTACTGCGCCAAGATGCGCTTTGTCAACATAAGATTCGGCTGAAACCGTATCAATTGCAGTCAGATAATCTTTCATATTCTGACCGCCGTAATCCTGTGCAATCTGGTCGTTCCACTCTGTGCCGAATGTTGGAAGTCCGCGCCTGTTGGGAGCTACAACAATATAATCATTTGCTGCCATCATTTGAAAATTCCAGCGGTATGACCAGAACTGGCTAACTGCGCTTTGCGGACCACCTTCACAATAAAGCAATGCAGGATATTTTTTTGTTTTGTCGAAGTTGGGCGGATAGATAACCCAAACCAACATTTTCTTTTTATCGGTCGTAGTGATCCAGCGTTCTTCAACTTTTCCGAGTTTAATGGTATCGAGTATTGATTTATTAGTAAACGTAATTTGTGTTTCAACAAAATTATTTTTTACTTTTTCAACTTTGAAAATTTCTGTAGGTAATGACATCGACATTTTAGTTCCGGTAATTAATGTCTGGAGATTTTTAGATTTTCCAGGTTTGTATGATGCAACTTCAATTCCTGTATAATCATGAGTTCCCTTGGTTATCTGTGTAATTTGTTTAGTAGTTATATTAATTGAAAAGATTTGGTATGTAGCATTTTTACCACTAATAAAATAAATGATATTATTATCTACCGGATCCCATCTGAAATTAGAAGAACCTTCATCAAATTTTTCTGATAAGTCTGTATGTTGCCTGGTTGCTATATCGTAAAGCATGATTTGTTTTTTGTCCGATTCATAACTTGCGGTTTTCATACTGCTCCAAACTATTTTTTTTCCGTCGGGAGAAAAGGCTGCATCCTGATCATATCCAGGCATTCCATCGCTGATGTTGGTGGTGAGCTTTGTTTCAATATTGTAAATATAAATATCGGAATTTGTACTTAACGCATCTTCTTTTCCATTTAATTTCTTACAGGTGTATGCGATTTGCTTTCCGTCAGGACTCCATGTTATTTGTTCCATGCCACCGAAAGGAGTGAGCGGACAATCATATTTTTCATCTTTCATGATATCCGTATATGAACTTATTTTTTTTGTTGAATCGTATGAAGTAAAGCATACATGACTGTATGAGCAATCAGTCCATGAATCCCAGTGGCGATACATCAGGTCGCTGTAAAGCATTGCATTTGCTTTTGGAAGGTCGGGATAAATTTCATTTAAAGTTTTATCGAGTTTTACATCTTTGATGAAAAGGAAATTCTTCAATGTTGGCGAATATGCAAAACCATTTATACCGTCTTCAATTTCGGTGATCTGTTTTTTATTACTGCCATCCGGATTCATTTCCCAAACCTGTGTGCTGCCGCTTGCTGAGGAGATGTATGCAATTTTTTTCCCGTCGGGACGCCATACCGCATTGAATTCACTTTCTTTTGTATCGGTTAATTTCTTTGGTGTTCCGCCGTTTGATGTAATTGTGTATATATCGCTGTTGCCATTGTTCTCCGCAAGGTTAAAGTATTTAACAACATATAAAATAGTTTTTCCATCTGGCGATAATTGCATTTCATTAATCCTGCCAAACTTCCATAGAAGCTCCGGCGTAAGCTTATTTTGTGCATTTGCAATAACTGTAATTGCAAAAAGCGAAAGAATAAAAAATATTTTTTTCATATGTTTTGGTTGTTTGATTTCTTGCTGATAAAATTTATTTTTTTAAACATTGAACATTAAACAAATTTATTTAACTGATGCATCAATACGATTCAGCCCTTTAATAGGCATTTCGTAATTGGGCTTTAAATCAAGAGCTTTGTCATAATCAGCTTTTGCGCTGGTATAATCTTTTATCAGTTCATATGCATAACCGCGATTGTAATACGCTTCAGCATATTTTGCATCACAGGCGATAGCGTTAGTAAAATGTTTGATAGCTTGTTTGTAATCCAAAAGATATACGAGGTTAATATATCCCAGGTTATAATGTGCCTGTTTATATTTTGAATTGAGCTGAAGGACTTTGTCATATTCAGCAACAGCTTCTTCAAATTGTTCAACATCCTGGTAATAGACAGCAATATTAAAATGTGCTTCAATACTTTTGGGATTTAGTTTTATGGCATTGTTATAATAATCTTCTGCAAGTTTGCTTTTCTTTATTGCATAAAGCATTCCCAGCTGTATGTATGCATGATAATAATCTGCATCCTGGTCAATGGTGGTTTGAAAATTTGTAACAGCCTTTGCAGTATCGCCCATTAATTTATATGTCATTCCCCGCATATAGTAAGCTTTAGCATTTATCTTATCGATGTCTAGCGCTTTGGTTATGTATTCCAGTGTGCTTTTGTATTCGTCAAAATAAAGCTGCAATTCGGCATATTTTAATAATGCATTAGCATTTTTTGCATCGAGTTGCATTGCTTTTTCGATAGACTTTTTGCAATTGCTTATTTTTCCTTTTCCAAAATAAATATCGGAAAGTGTAAGGAAATAATCGGCTTTTGATGAATCGAGGTTTAGCGCAGTGCGGATATCAGCGAAGGCTTCATCAAGTTTTGCAATATCATAAAGAAGGATTGCACGCTTATTATATAATTCCGGATTATTGGGGTCGGCAGCTATTTCTTTATTAACCTTGGCAATTTCAGGTGATAGTGTATCGGAGATTTTCAACGTATCGCTTGATAAAGTTTTTTTATCACCGCCACTGCATGAAATAAAAGCTGATGAAATAATTATAGAAATAAAAAATGCAGATAAAATATTTTTCATAAAAGAATTAAATAAAGAAGTCCCGCATCATGCGGGACTTTATGTTAATTATTATTATTTGCTATTGCTTCACGGATTTTGGCTTCAATTTCCTCGCATAATTCGGGGTTGTCGAGCAGAACTTGTTTAACAGCTTCACGTCCCTGTGCCAGCTTGCTATCGCCATAACTGAACCATGAACCGCTTTTTTTAATAATGTTATGTTCGGTTCCAAGGTCAATGATCTCACCTATTTTAGAAATTCCTTCACCATATATCAAATCGAATTCAGCAACGCGGAATGGGGGAGCGACTTTATTTTTCACAACTTTAACTTTTACGCGGTTGCCGATTACGTTTTCTCCTTCTTTAATTTGACTGATACGGCGAATGTCAAGCCTTACCGAAGCATAGAATTTTAGGGCATTTCCACCTGTTGTAGTTTCGGGGTTGCCAAACATCACACCAATTTTTTCGCGTAACTGGTTGATGAAAATACAGCAGCATCCTGTTTTGCTAATTGTGGAAGTAAGTTTACGTAATGCCTGCGACATTAAGCGCGCCTGCAATCCCATTTTGGAATCGCCCATCTCGCCTTCAATTTCACTTTTAGGTGTAAGTGCGGCAACAGAGTCAATAACGATAATATCAATGGCGCCTGAACGTATAAGGTTTTCGGTGATTTCAAGAGCTTGTTCTCCGTTATCGGGTTGCGAAATAAGAAGGTTGGTAATGTCAACACCGAGTTTTTGCGCATACAATCTGTCGAAAGCGTGCTCTGCATCAATGAAAGCAGCAATGCCACCTTTTTTCTGAACTTCTGCTAAGGCATGAATGGCAAGAGTAGTTTTTCCTGAAGCTTCAGGGCCGTATATCTCGATAACTCTTCCTTTGGGCAATCCGCCTATACCTAAAGCTATATCAAGCGAAATAGAACCGGTTGAAATAAATTCAATATCATCAATAGCATTATCGCCTAATTTCATTATAGTACCTTTGCCGTATGTCTTTTCAAGTTTATCCAGAGTCAGCTGCAAAGCTTTCATCTTTTCGTTCGTTTCTTTCGTTTCTTTGTTGGTTTCTTTTTCTTTGCTCATATAATTTTTTTTTTAATTTTCTGTGAAATATTTTTTTCAAAAATACCATTTTTTTATTCCAGTATTTGTGATGTGTGATTTTTTGTGTCAACTTTAGTGATGATTTTTTCAACAATGCCTTTTTCATCAATAATAAATGTAGTTCGTAGTATGCCCATGAATTCACGCCCCATGAATTTCTTTTTCCCCCATACTCCGTATGCTTCTATGATTTTCTTTTCTGTGTCGGCAATTAATGGAAATGGGAGTTGATATTTTTCAATGAATTTCTGGTGCGATTTTTCATTGTCAGCGCTGATGCCGATAACAACATATCCTTTATTAAGAAAACTATGATAATTATCCTTCAGGTTGCATGCTTCCTGGGTACAACCGGGAGTACTGTCTTTAGGGTAAAAATACAGAACTGTTTTTTTTCCTTTGAAATCTTTTAAAGAAATATTATTTCCATTTTGGTCTTTTCCTGTGAAATCAGGAGCAGTATCACCTTCTTTTATATTTGTCATGATTTTTTTCTTTATTAAAGTACCTGCAAATATTTGTTATTCCGCATTCACTGCATTTAGGTTTTCTTGCTATGCAAACATATCGTCCGTGAAGAATAAGCCAATGATGTGCAGTGGATATTTTATCTTTTGGTAAATTTTTTACCAGTTGTTTTTCAGTTTCAAGCGGTGTATACGAATTTGTTGTAAGCCCAATTCTTTCCGAAACCCTGAATACATGTGTGTCTACTGCCATGGTAGGCTTTTTGAAAACTACTGATGCGATCACATTAGCTGTTTTTCGCCCTACACCGGGAAGCTTTTGTAAATCATCAATATCAGAAGGTATTTCACCATTAAAATTTTCAATTAATGCTTTTGCCATTTCAACAAGATGACGTGCTTTATTATTAGGATAGGAGCACGTTTTAATAAATTCAAACACTTCTGTATAATTACTTTTTGCCAGTGAAGCTGGATTCGGAAATTTTTTGAACAAAGCAGGTGTTATCATATTCACACGCTTGTCGGTACACTGGGCTGATAAAATTACAGCGATCAAGAGATGAAAAGCATTTTTATAGTGCAATTCGGTATCTGCATTTGGTGCATTTTCGCTGAAGTACTCAACAAATTTTTTATATCGTTCAGTTTTTAGCATAAAATGAAAACAAAAATACATTTTTCATCCAGAAAATTATAAAATGTTGATAAGTAATTAAGCTGTTGATTTGGCAAGGTAACAATGACGGAATTGGACAATTATGAATGCGCTATCGGTATTAGGTTATAAATAAAAATGATAAATAAATAATACTAAATAGAAAGATAGTGAAAATGAGAGAAGTTATTTAGAATTGAAAAGTTTATAGTAACGTTACTCTGCCCGTTATCTTATGTTCATTCCCATCGATATCCTTATAGTAAATAAGCCACACATATACACCCATAGGGCATACTCTGTTAGATCCTTCAGGCTTCCCATCCCAACCTTGAGATAAATAGTTTGTTTTATAAATCTGTTCACCCCATCTGTCATAAATATACATTGTAAAATCATCAGGGCTTATATTTGTTCCGATAGGGAAAAATACATCATTTGTACCATTACCATTTGGGGTAAAAGCATTAGGGATAAAAATTGTAGTAAGTTCCTTTACTATCAATGTATGTGCAACGGAGTCAATGCAACCGTATGAGTTTGATGAAACCAGCCAGATAGTATATGTTCCCGGTCCTGAAAAAACATGCTCAGGAGTTTGACCGGCAGAATAATTAAAAGTACCGGAAGCAGTGTCTCCAAAATTCCAGTTCCAGAAATTAGCGTTATCACATTGCTCGAAGAATAATACATTAGGAGCCATTGTAGTTATTTCAGTAGGAGAGTAAATATATTCTGCAGAAACACCGGGATAGACTGTAATATTTCCTGAAAATGTCTGAGATGAAGAACATCCATAAGTATTATATGCAGTTAAAGAAACATTATAAGTTCCGGAATAATTATAAATATGTTCGGGGAATTGCGAGGAACTGGAAGATCCGTCGCCAAAATCCCATATATAATTAAGGTCAGAAGGCATAGAATTATTGGTAAAATTAACGGTCAAAGGAGGGCACCCCATAGTAATGTCAGGGTAAAATGAAATCATAGGTAATGGAACAACATTTACGATTACTTCATCTGAAGCTGAACATTGATTATCTGTAACAGTAACAGTATATGCAAGAGTTACAGAAGGTGCAATATGAACAACATTAGTAGTATCTCCTGTATTCCATTCATATGTTTCACCGCCCATTGCATAAAGCGTAGTATTTTGCCCAATACAGATAGTTTGATCAGGTCCTGCATTTGCAGGAGGAAGAGGATGAACATATATAGTAGCACCGCCGGTAGTTGTGCATCCATTGGTTGATGTGGCTGTTACTACATATAATGTAGTTGTAGTGGGCGTAACTATAATAACATTTGTTAAAGCTCCATTATTCCAGATATAAGAATTTGCTCCGTTTGTTGTTATAGTTGTAGATACTCCTTCACAAATATTTTGATTTGGGCTAACCGTAATAACAGGAGAAGCATTAACATTAACAGTTACGTTATCCGAAGCTGTACATCCGTTATTTATACTCAAAGAAAACAGGTTTGCAAAAAATCAAGATTGAATGAGCTGAA
>DAOQAK010000041.1 GCA_035353855.1 Bacteroidales bacterium
TTAACCATTGGGTTGTTAATTATTTTTTCTATTTTTGTTCAGCATTAGTATATATCGATTGTATTTACAGCAATCACAAATATTTTATTCGGTCAAAATATTAATCTTACTGTAAAAATATCAGGAATTGAAACAGTAAAAGGAAAAGTACAGATTGGCTTATATAATGTTGCGGATAATTTTCCTAAAGAAGGAAAAGAATATAAAAAAGTATTTGTTACAGTAAATGCAAATGTATTAAACTATACGTTTTCCGTTCCTGCCGGGAATTATGCTATTGCATTGTTTCATGATGAAGATTCAGACGGAGAAATGGATAAAAATTTTCTGGGGATACCGCAGGAAAAATATGGTTTTTCAAACAATGTTGAACCGGTGATAAGCGCTCCATCATTTGAAGAAACAAAAATTAATCTTACAAAAAATACTTCCATTGAAATAAAGTTAATTAGTTATTAAACCAATGATCACCGCATTCTCCGATGAATACTTTATGAAAGAAGCATTGAAAGAAGCCCGTAAAGCTTTTGATGCGGATGAAGTGCCTATTGGTGCAGTGGTTGTTTGTGAAAATAAAATCATAGCCCGTGCTCATAATTATACAGAACATTTGAACGATGTTACTGCTCATGCCGAAATGCAGGCTTTTACTTCTGCTGCAAATTATCTTGGCGGAAAATATTTGACAGAATGTACTCTTTATGTAACACTGGAGCCCTGTCCTATGTGCGCAGGAGCATCATACTGGACACAGGTAAAAAAAATTGTGTATGCTGCCAAAGATGAAAAACGTGGTTATTCGAATTATTCAGATAAACTCCTTCACCCTTCAACCGAAATAGTTAGTGGTATTCACGAAAAAGAAGCAAAAAAATTATTACAGGATTTTTTTAAAAAGAAACGGAAATAATTTTTTACGATTAAGAATCAATGCCAGTGCGGGTTCTGAGGGTATGCAATCCAAATAATATATATAAAGGGCAAAAACCTAATATTGCCGTAACCATTAATATTGCTGAAAGAATTCCCAAAATGATTGCTGCAATACCCGATAACACTCCCGTGATAATCAGGATTGCTAATATTATTGCAACAAGGCTTCGGATAATTCTATCTGTTGAACCCATATTTTTCTTCATATTCTGCGGATATCAATTTTTTACAAATATATTAAAAAACAAAATATAAAAAGGAAGTAGATAACTGCATATATTATTAAAATAAAACAAAAAGCCGGTTTAATTAAAAAAATGTTAAACGAATAATAAATAATGAAATGGAAAGTTTATTCTGACAATATTTTGGAAATTAGTTAACAATATTTTTAATACCTTCGTTCGACTTTTTACAATATGGAAATGAAAAATTACAAACTTCTGAACAACATTATTGGATGGGCAGTATTTATTGCGGCATCAGCTGTTTATATTCTTACATCTGAGCCTACGGCCAGTTTCTGGGATTGTGGCGAATATATAGCTACAGCATATAAACTCCAGGTGGGGCATCCTCCCGGTGCTCCCATGTTCCAATTAATGGGACGTTTCTTTTCGCTGTTTGCATTTAATGATGTAACGCTGGTTGCGCGGATGGTAAATACCATGTCTGCTTTGGTGAGCGGTTTTACAATACTTTTCCTTTTCTGGAGCATTACTATGTTTTCCAAAAAAGTAATCCTGAAGTCAGGTGAAATGACCACTGCAAAAATGTATGCTGTTTTTGGAAGCGGTATTGTTGGCGCTTTGGCTTATACTTTTTCGGATTCATTTTGGTTTTCGGCTGTTGAAGGAGAAGTTTATGCAACCTCATCATTTTTTACCGCGATAGTATTCTGGGCTATTTTAAAATGGGACGAGAATGCTGAAGACAGATATTCTATTAAATGGGTAATACTTATTGCATACCTTATGGGTCTGTCAATTGGTGTACATCTACTGAATTTGCTGGCAATTCCTGCAATTGTATTTGTATTCTATTTTAGAAAAAAAGAACTTTCATGGAAAGATTTTTTTATTGCATCAGGAATAAGTTTGATACTGCTGGTTTTGGTAATGTATGTCATCATTCCTCAGACTGTTGATTTATTTGCTAAATCAGAATTACTCTTTGTTAATACCTTGGGACTGCCTTTTAATTCGGGTTCTGTCTTTTTTGCTTTGCTGTTGGTATCAATAATAACAGTTGGATTATTATATACCGGAAAACCGACATCGAAACTTAAAATCATCCTGATTATCCTTGCTGCAATATTTGAAATAATCATCTTAAGCACAAGCACATCTTTTGTAAGTTTTATGGGAAGGGCTATAGTAACAGGCGCTATCATTGCATTTTTCATTAAAAATAAAAACAGGATGCAGCTTGCCAATACAATTATTTTGTGTGTTACTTTTTTGCTGATTGGTTATTCTACGTTTTTAATATTGATAATACGTTCCAATGCAAAAACGCCTATTAATGAAAATGCACCAAATAACGCGATAGCATTGCTTGCATATCTTAACCGCGAGCAATATGGCGATTGGCCATTATTTTACGGTCCATATTACAGTGCTCCAAGAAATCCACAAAGCGAATGGGACGATGGTTCTCCTGTTTATGCACGCGACGATAAAGCAGGAAAGTATGTTATAATTGAAGACAGAAAAAATGCAATTCCTACTTACGATAAAGATTATTGTACTATTTTTCCGCGAATGTGGAGTAGTGATGGATCGCTTCATCATCCCGAATCATACAAAGATTGGGCGAACGTAAAAGGAAAAGCCACTTATACTGACCCGGAAACGGGCGAAACAACCAGTATTGATAAACCTAATTTTATTGATAATCTTGCATTCTTTTTTAAATACCAGATAGGGCATATGTATCTCCGGTATTTTATGTGGAATTTTGTGGGCAGACAAAATGATATAGGGAATACCGATGGGAACGCTATTGAAGGCAACTGGTACAGCGGAATAAAATTTATCGATAGTCGTTTAGGTTCGCAGGATAATATTCCTTCAAATCTTGTCAATAAAGGAATGAGCAGGTTTTATTTTCTGCCTTTGATTTTAGGATTTCTTGGATTCTATTATCATTTAAATAAGCATACAAACGATTCACTTACAGTGATGTTTTTATTTTTTATGACAGGGTTTGCTATCTTAGTTTACCTAAATCAACCACCCAATCAACCCAGGGAAAGGGATTATGCTTATGCTGCGTCATTTTACGCGTTTGCTATTTGGATAGGAATGGGTGTTCTGGCGCTTTTCGAATGGCTCAGCAAAAAAGCAAATCCTAAAATAGTTGCAATTGCAGTTACTGTGGTTTGTTTCTTCTCGGTTCCTTATGTAATGGCAAAAGAAGGATGGGATAATCATGATCGTTCTCATCGCTATACATGCGTTGATTTTGCATCAGATTATCTGAACTCATGCGCTCCTAATGCAATACTGTTTACAAATGGGGATAACGATACATTCCCATTATGGTATGCACAGGAAGTTGAAGGAATCCGTACCGATGTTCGCGTTTGCAATCTAAGTCTTTTGAATACCGACTGGTACATCGATCAGATGAAACGTAAAGCCTATGATTCCGACCCGGTACCTTTTGCTCTTACTCACGACAGGTATAAAGAAGGTACGCTCGATTACCTTTATTTTATTCCGAATGAACAGGTTCCGGGTTATATCGACCTGAAAAAATTATTTGATTTTATTGCAACAGATAATCCTGATGCTAAATTTCAAAGTCAGATTGGCCCTGTTGATTATTTTCCAACTGAGAATTTCCGCATTCCTGTGGATAGTGCAACAGTTGTTAATAACGGAACGGTACCAAAAGATAAAATAGATTCGATAGTTCCTGCAATTGAATGGAAAATAAAAGAGAAAGGGAATTACGGTGTTTATAAAAGTAACTTGATGATTCTTGATTTACTTGCTCATAATGATTGGAAACGACCGGTTTATTTTGTGTCCACTTCAAGTCCTAATACATATTTAGGATTAAATAATTACCTGCAACTTGAAGGGCTTGCATACAGGCTGGTACCGGTAAAATCGAAAAATACAGATGGAGAAATTGGTTTTGTGAACACTTCCATAATGTACGATAACCTGATGAATAAATTTAAGTGGGGAAACTTTAACGATACCAGTTTGTATTTTGATGAAACCGTACTGATCACAGCTAGAAGTTTAAAAACCAGTTTTACCCGTTTAGCTGATGCATTATCTGATGAAGGCAAATACGATTCAGCTGTAAAGGTGCTTGATAAATGTGAAGAAATATTCCCTGAAAAAAATCTTCCGTATGATTATCTGGAATGTTACGTTGCTCAATCATATTATAAAGCCAAAGCATTTGAAAAAGCTAAAAAAATCACTTCTTATATGATTGATCTTTATGAAAAGAATTTAAAATATTATTTCTCTTTTAAAGATTCAAAATTAAAAGCGATTGATATGCATATTCAGCAGGCGTTGTATGTAATGCAGCAACTGGCTTTTACAACTAGCGAATACAAACAGGATAAACTAACTACACGTTCTAAGGATATTTTTGAAAAATACTATAATATTTATAAAAACAAATAATCAGATTTATAACGATACGGAACAGATTTGTAATTTTTTTATTTTGTTCCTATCGGCATAACTCGTACTTATCAAATTTGCTTTTGCATTCTTAATAAGAACGAGTATAATATATAAGAAAGGGCAGCAGTAGTTGCCCTTTCTTATTATTGCCATAATAAGTCAGGGCATTTCATCTAAAATTTATATATTCGCAACTTATAATATTTGCAATTATGAAAAATTATAAATTATTAAACAATACACTTGGATGGGTTGTTTTTATTGTTGCATCCGTTGTGTATATCATGACCTCGGAGCCCACTGCCAGTTTCTGGGATTGCGGTGAATACATATCCACAGCTTTTAAATTAGAAGTAGGTCATCCGCCGGGTGCTCCAACTTTTCAACTCTTTGGTCGTTTTTTCTCATTATTTGCTTTCAATGATTTAACACAAGTTGCACGTATGGTCAATATCATGTCGGCTCTTGTAAGTGCATTTTCTATTCTTTTCCTGTTCTGGTCGATTACACATATTGCAAAAAAAATAGCGACCATCGATGGTGAACTTACTGATGGGAAAATGTGGGCAGTATTAGGAAGTGGCCTTGTTGGTTCGTTAGCTTATACTTTTACTGATTCATTTTGGTTTTCGGCTGTTGAAGGCGAAGTTTATGCTACTTCTTCATTTTTTACTGCCATAGTTTTTTGGTGCATATTAAAATGGGAAGAAAATGCCAATGACAGGTATTCCATGAAATGGATTATACTTATTGCATACCTGGTTGGATTATCAATAGGCGTGCATCTTCTGAACCTTCTTGCTATACCTGCAATTACCTACGTTATCTATTTTAAAAAATACAAACCTTCTGTTAAAGGGTTCGTTTTTGCTACAGGCATAGGTTTGTTAATGCTTGTAATGGTAATGTATGTTATTATTCCCCATGTGGTTGATTTATTTGCAAAAACCGAATTACTTTTTGTGAATACTTTAGGACTTCCTTTTAATTTTGGTTCTCTTTTATTTGGGTTGTTAATCATTGCATTACTTGCCACCGGAATTCTTTATACTACTAAGCAAAATCCGAAAATAAAAACCTACATACTTATATTAGGCTCTATACTCGCTTTGCTTGTATTTGCTGCAAGTTCATCTTTTTTAAGTTTCCTGGGTCGTTTAATTATTCTGGGAGGAATTGTTGCATTCTTCTATTATGTAAGGAATAATAAACCGCTTATCAATACCATTGTTTTAAGTGTTATTTTTTTACTGATAGGTTATTCTACATTTTTCATTTTGGTAATACGTTCAAATGCCAAAACCCCTTTAAACGAAAATGCTCCTAAGAATGCTATTGCATTACTTTCATATTTGAATCGTGAACAATATGGCGACTGGCCTTTATTCTATGGGCAATATTATAATGCACCGTTAAATAATAAGGAACCGTATACCGATGGAAACCCTGTTTATTCAAGGGATGATGCAAAAGGAAAATATGTCATATCTGATGATAAAAAAAGTTCCATTCCGAATTATGATGATAAGTTCTGTACTATTTTCCCACGCATGTGGAAAGAGGAAAAAGAAGATGAATATAAAGAATGGGCAAAAGTGAAAGGAAAAACGGTTTCATATACAAATAACTATGGGGAAACCGAAAGCGCTAAAGTTCCAACATTCGGAGAAAATATTTATTATTTCATGAGGTATCAAATGGGATACATGTACTGGCGGTATTTTATGTGGAATTTTGCAGGAAGGCAAAATGATTTACAGGGATCCGGCGACCCAATTGATGGGAATTGGATAAGCGGAATAAACAGTATTGATAAATCACGAATAGGGCCTGTTGAACTTCTTCCTGAAAATCTTGAAAACAAAGGGAATGCACGTCTTTATTTTCTTCCTTTGATATTAGGACTTATAGGATTGTTCTATGTATTTTCTAAAAATTACAAAGATGGAATTGTAGTTTTAATATTCTTCTTAATGACCGGTTTGGCTATTGTTATTTATCTGAATCAGGGTCCAAGCGAGCCCAGGGAAAGGGATTATGCATATGCCGGTTCATTCTATGCTTTTGCAATTTGGATTGGACTGGGAGTATTGGCAATATACGATACCATTACAAAATATATTAAACCCAATAAAATAATTGCTTTGGCTGTTACCCTTATTTGTTTGTTTGCTGTTCCTTATGTAATGGCAAAAGCAGAATGGAAATTCCATGATCGCTCAAAACGATATACCTGTCTTGACTTTGCGGCAAACTATTTAAATTCATGCGCACCCAATGCTATATTATTTACCAATGGCGATAATGACACTTTCCCTTTGTGGTATGTTCAGGAAGTGGAAGGTATACGTACCGATGTTCGTGTTGTTAATTTAAGTCTTCTGAATACCGACTGGTATATCGATCAGATAAAACGTAAAGCCTATGATTCGGATCCTGCACCTATCTCTATGACCTGGGATCAGTATAAGCAGGGGACACGAGATGTTGTTTACTTTGTTCGCGATACTACTATTTGCAACCCGGGAAAATATTATGAACTGAAAGACCTGCTTGATGTTGTTCTTAGTGATGATCCTAATACAAAGAAAACATTGCAGTCAGGAAAATCAATTGCTTTTTTCCCGACAAATAAATTCAAGCTAACTATTGATAAAGATGCTGTAATAAAAAGCGGTACTGTTTCCAAAGAGCAGACCGATTCTATAGTTGATAAAATAGAATGGGAAGTAAAAGGTGTAGGCGTGCAAAAAAATAATTTGGCGGTACTTGATATTATTGCACATAATAACTGGAAACGCCCGATATATTTTTCTATAACTACAGGAAACGATGCGTACATTAACCTCGAAAAATATTTCCAGCTCGAAGGACTTGCTTATCGGTTAGTTCCTTTGAAAGTAAAAACAGCTAACGGGCAAACCGGAGAAATTAATTCTACGGTTATGTATAATAATATCATGAATAAATTTAAATGGGGAAATATGAATAACCCTGAAGTTTATCTTGATGAAACCAATTTAAGAATGACAATGAATTTCAGAAATAATTTTGCCCGTTTAGCGGAAGTATTAGTGAATGAAGGGAAAAAAGATTCTGCAATTAAAGTTCTGGATAGATGTATGGAAGTTATGCCCGAAACTACAGTACCTTATAATTATTTTATTCTTCCTGTTGCTGAAGCTTATTATAAAGCAGGAGCTAATGAAAAAGCGAATAAAATAATTTCACGGCTTACTGAACTGTACGCTCAGAATCTTGAATATTACTCGGCTTTTAAATCCGGTTTGGCAAAAACGGTTACAGGTAAACTTGAACAATCTCTTGCTGTGATGAATCGCATTTCATATGTTACTAAAAATCACGGACAGGATAGTTTATCGAAAAAAGCTAAAGACTATTTCGATAAATATTATGCAAGTTATACAAGCTCTCCGGCAAATACTAAAGTTCCGGCGAAATAAAATATATTATGTTCCTTGTATCTACACCCTGGCTGGTTCGCAAATGCTTGAATAAAGATTTGTGCTGGGGTGTAGATACAAAACAAAATGAAATATATCTTACTTTCGACGACGGACCAAATCCTCAAACAACAAATTTTATTTTAGAATCACTCGATAAGTATAACGCTAAGGCAACATTTTTTTGTCTCGGAAAAAATATCGAATTGCATCCAGTGCTGTACGATTCTATAATTAAAAATGGGAATACCGTTGGCAATCATACCTACTCGCATTTGAACGGATGGAAAACACATTCACAAAATTATATTTCCGACATTGAAAAAGCTGATGCAATAATTAAATCGCCTTTGTTCCGTCCGCCTTACGGAAGAATAAAACCTTCGCAGATATATCGCCTGAAGAAAAAATATAAAATAATAATGTGGAGTGTTTTATCGGGAGATTTCGATTATAACCTTTCGTCCGAAAAATGTTTTCAAAATTCGGTACGCTTTATTAAACCCGGTTCTATTGTGGTTTTCCACGATTCCATAAAAGCTTCCGAGAAAGTAAAATTTGTATTACCCGAATTTCTGAAAATTATGAGTGATACAGGATTTTCATTTGAAACACTTTAACTTACTCTAAAATTTTATCCACCAGTTCGCTTTCAAAATCGAAGAAAACCTGTTTTAATGCGCTTTCACCGTTAGTTCCGTAATTCACAAAAAATACCATTGTGATGTTTCTTTCGGGAAAATAAAAAAGGTCGGCATTATAGCCAAGGTCGCGACCAGTGTGCCCTATACCATAATTTTGTTTTAAAGTAAATTTTTTAATTATACCGTAACCAGTATAAAAATCGGTGTCTTCCTGTGTAAAATTAAGCATTTGATCAAGCGACGCCTGGCTTAAAATGGTTTTATCAATAAGAACGGCTTTGATAAATTTATGCAAATCGAAAACATTTGAAAAAATTCCGCCATAACCATTACCACTACCGGTTATCAGATTCGATACGTTATTTATTTTTCCGTTGTTATGCAAATCAAAATATCCCTGTGCTGCGGTTGATGGAATTTCTTCTCTTCCCTGATAGTATGTACTTGTCATGCCTAAAGGTTCAAGAACTTTTTCGCGTAAAAGTTTATCATGTTTTTCACCGGTTGCATTTTCAATACACATTGAGAGCAATAATGTGTTAGTGCTTGAGTAGTGTGCAGGATAAGGATTATTCAATTCATAAGGATTAACGCCATACACATATTTCAATAATTCTTCTTGTGTCCAATCTTTGTTTGGATTATTCAAAACGGCAAGATAAAAATCGGAGGAAGTGATAACATCAAAAATTCCTGTTGTATGATTCATTAATTGACGTATCGTTATGCCATCTGCATTTTTTATTTTCTTTAATATACTTGCATCAATATAATTTGAAACGGGGTCATCAATATTTATTTTTCCTTCTTCCTGCAATTTAAAAAATAATGTTGCAACAAGAAACTTTGTGATGCTGGCTGCTTTTGAAATATGACAGGGTGTAAATTTTATATTATTTTCAATATCGGCATAACCACCTGCTCCAACCCAAACACCATTTGAATCTTCTACAAGAACTGATATTCCAGGCAATCCCATTTGAACGTATTTATCAATTACTGCCCTGAACGTCGCATTTTTAGGATGCGATGAGCTGCTGTCTGCATAATTGCAATCGCAATCCGTTGATGAAACAATATTTTCTTTTTTACAAGATGAAATTGCTATGATTAATATTATCGCTGAAATTATTTTGAGTGTTTTCATAATGAAAGTTTTTATTCTTCGTCTATAATCTAAATTCTTAAATCTAAAATATTTTAATTGTCATTTGTCCGCAAGAGCAGAGTCATTAATAGTCATTTAAATTCTGCATTTATTTATTCTTTTTTCTTTGAAGTTAAAGGAATAGATACGCCAAGTGCAAAAGTGTTTACCGGAAGAAAAGGAACATAACCGTTTACAAATGGTCCCTGGACATAAGTTCGGATATTCATTTGCAAACGCATGGAATTTGGATTATCTTTTTTCAAAGCATAATTTCCACCAAGGTCAACAGCAATGAGCATTTGCGGGCGACCTATTAATTTACTTTTCACTTCATAAACTCCTTCATCATTCAATTTTAGTGTGGTCATATTTTCAAAAGAATGAAGATAACCACCGCCTAATCCTGCAAATAAATTCAAACGCTGATTTATTTGATTCAAATAATTAACTGTTGCATACAAACGAATAGCTGTTTGAATAAATCGATGATAATATCCACCAAAATCAGCGCAAAGCCAAAACTGATTTTTTTCTTTTTTATTTATTTTCAGATTATAAAAAAAATCTATTCCCGGATGAAGCTGACTGTAGAAAACCTTAGGGTAACCGGTAACAGGAAACGAGGTAACATTATTGGAAAGTAAAAATCCCGCATTTTTATTTTGTGCTTGCGGACTCATTATTCCTGCAAACATAAATGCTATGAGAAATGTGAAAATACTTTTATTCATGGTTCTGTTTATTATAAAAATGTCAGGCTGAGTTTATCGAAGCCTGACATTTTTTTATTACGATAAATATATTTTTAATTAATTGCTTTCTATAATCTGGAAAAGCTCGTCGAGTTTGGGAGTCAGGATAATTTCGATACGACGGTTTTTAGCTTTTTCTTCTTTTGTAGAATTGGGAGTGATGGGGTCGTATTGACTACGTCCTGCTGCCGTAAGGCGTTTTGGTTCAACACTGCTGTTAGCGGTAATGATTTTTACAATAGCTGTTGCACGCATTACGCTCAAATCCCAATTGTCTTTTAATGCACCTGTCCCGTTGTAAGGAACATTATCGGTATGCCCTTCTATCAATACATTGATATCGGTATTGGTTTCAAGAACCTTTGAAAGTTTTTTAATAGCATCCACTCCTTTTGCATCAACAGTGAAACTGCCCGAAGCAAACAACAAACTTTCTTCAAGCGAAACATAAACTTTTCCGTTTTTCTGGGTAATGGTCAATCCTTTTCCTTCGTAACCGGTAAGTGCGTCAAGAACTTTATTTTTCAAAGCTTTTACCGTAGAATCTTTTTTGTTTAATATGCTTTGCAGTTCAGCAAGTTTAGCTGATTTGGCATCAAGCTCCGATTGTGATTTTTCCAAATCGGTTTTTGATGTTTCGAGTTCTTTACTTAGTGTGTTGAGATTTTTTTCTTTTGCTTCAAGGCTTGCAGCAAGCTTTTTCAAAGCATCTTCTTTTGAAATCAAGCTGTCTTTTGCTGACTGAAGTTCTTTCAGGATTTTTTGTGTTTCAGTAGTTTTTCCTTCATTCAACTCTTTTAAGTTTGCCATAAGTTCCTGGTAGGTTTTATTCAACTGGTCATAGTTGGTGGTCATTGTTTTTAGAGAAGTTCCGCGAACAGTTGAATCCAGCTCAAGACCTGAAATCCTTTTTTTAAGAATTTCAACTGCAGCTCCCAATTCTGTTGTTTTTGTTGTTAGCGCTTCGTTTTCAGTTTTATAATTTGTGTTTTCCTTTTCGCAAGCTTCTTTCTTTTTTTTCATTTCTTCCAACTGACGTGCAGGGACACAGGAAAAAAGAAAAGCACTGCAAACAGCAACGTAAAGAACAGGTTTCATTTTTGATATTTTCATTTTACTGAATTTTAGATTTCTACAAAAGTATAAAATTAATATTAAAAATAAGTTTTGCTTTTGAAAATGAAAACGTCTGTCATTCCGAGTGAAACGAGGAATCTAAATTAAGATGCCTCATTTTTCAGGCATGACAGCTAACAAAACAGGTTTTTCCTGCATAACAGATTATTAAAAATCGATTTCAAGTAAAACCGGACAATGGTCGGAATGTTTTGCATCGGGTAAAATTACCGAACGCTTTAATTTATTTTCCAGCGGTTTGCTTACCATATTGTAATCGATACGCCAGCCAAGATTTTTGGCGCGTGCATTTGCCCTGAAACTCCACCATGTATATTGTTTTGGTTCGCTGTTGAAATAACGGAACGAGTCAATGAAACCACTGTCGATAAAGCGCGACAGCCATTCGCGTTCTTCAGGTAAGAATCCTGATGATGTTGCATTCCGAATCGGGTCGTGGATATCAATGGGTTTATGACAAATATTATAATCGCCACAAAGAATTAAATTGGGACGGATTTTTTTTAATTCATTTATGTAATTCAAAAAATCTTCAAGCCAGATCATTTTAAAATCCTGGCGTTCATCGCCACTTGAACCCGAAGGATGATAAACACTAACAACAGAAATATCGCCATAATCAACACGAAGGAAACGCCCTTCGTTATCATATTTTTCAATTCCCATTCCGTAAAAAACATGATCGGGTTTTTTCTTTGTAAGAATACCAACACCGCTGTAACCCTTTTTCTGTGCCGAATGCCAGAAGCTTTGATAACCGGCTTCTTCAAATTCAAAAATAGGAATTTGATCGGGCTGTGCTTTGGTTTCCTGGAAACAAACAATATCGGGATTTACAGTTTTAAGCCAGCTTATCAAACCCTTGCCAATTGCAGCACGCAAACCATTTACATTGTAGGTGATTATTTTCATTAATAAGTATTTTTTTAGTTATATGTTGATGGTTTGTTGCAGCTGGCTTAGTTGGTAGTCAAAAGATTTATATTTTAGTTTTACTGTTAATAATTAACACTATTCTTTTATGAGTTTAACGGATTAAGTACTTGTGCAATTAAAAAGCACAAACACACTATTGGCGGTATGTGATTTTTTATCACATTTTTAGCCGAATAATTTCTTGTGTTATTTCTTCTAAAACTTCTTTATTCTGAATTTCCTTCTTGTTTCCAATTTTTGATGAAAAAACAACAAAAACTTTTCCTCCATACTTTTCTTCAAAAGCATCAAAATTTGCTTGCATTCTTTCGGTTAATTTGTAATTGCCAAAATTTGAATTTCCTGTTATTGGCTTAATTTGAATTCCAAAAGCTTTTGTGCCAACTTTACCTAAATAATCTACATCTCCTGAATGGTCTAAGTCACAATCTGATTCTTCAAATTTTATTTCAGGAAATTTATTAGCGAGAAAATCATTAATGACAGACTTTTCAGTTAAAAATCCATCATAGGTTCTTGGAATTGTAACTTCATAAACATAATCATAGCAGTCTTGCTTTGTAATCTGTTTGAATGCTTCTGTCCATTCCGGTATTACAACTTCAGTAATTTTCTCATAAAGGCGTTCTCCCAATTCGGTTAAAATTTCTTTGGTAATTTTAATTGGAACTTTAGTTTTTGTATATGCGTTTTCAAAATAGTACTCATGCCATTCTTTAAAAGTTTTTGGTTGGCACTCACGAATAAGAGCCATTACGGCACCAACTTTACTTGGTCTTGTAAGTTGATATGCGTTACTTGTGTAATTTAATACTTTCTCCTTTTTACCGAAAGGTTTTGCATATTTATAAATTGGTTGTTCTTCTTCTAATTCTTCCATAATAATAGTTACTAATAAGGTAAAATATTTCTATTGGTTTGATTTGCAGGAACAGAAACATTCCAATTATAAATGAGGTTAGTTCTTCTCCCATTGATTTCTCTTGCTCTGTTCTCAAGTGAGTCAAGATAATCATGCAATTCTTGGATATTGTTTCTGTGTATTTTGTAGAAACCTCTTGGTTTTTTTAAAGTGCTGGCAATTAAATCATGATCATGTTGAATACACTCTCTAATTAGATTTCTGGTTTTGACTTGATTTCCACCAGTAGGGTATCCCATGTGTGCCGCGATTGTTGGAGCGTTAAATGCGTTATTTATTCCGAAATTTAAAAATTGTAGCAATCGATTTCTTTCTGCTTGTGTAAAATTAATAGGCATGTGCTGCTTGAAATAAAATTTGAAATTTTTCTTTGTGTTTATATTTTATATTACTATCTACTTGTGCTAATCCATTTTTAATTAAATGTGCATTAATAAATGTTTTGTTTTCAAGATAGAGATAGCAAAGCAAATTGTTTTCGCTGTCGTGTTTTACATTATCGTATTTCAGAAACACTCTTTTCCCTTTTGTTTTTTCAATAAGGAATAAGACAGCCTTCCCGTTAACCAAGGGGTCTTCTTTTATACCAAGTAATTTTATTGTTAGATCATTGCTTAAACGAATTTTTTCCGGGCTAATAATTTCTTTTACTGTATATAGTTCTTCTCGTTTGTTTGAACTGTCCTTGTCAATCTTAGAACCAAATTGAAGTTTCTTTAAATCAATTTTTTTATCCAGTGTATGTGGGTCTTTGAATAAATAAGGAAGTTTTTGAATTTCATTTTCAAAGCCAGTTGTTATCAGTTGTTGAGTTATAAATTCATAAGTTGTTCCGTTCAAGTCCTTTTGATGAACATCCAGTTTTTCTCTAATGATCGGAATAAATTCAGGATTGATTTCAAAGCCAACAGAATTTCTGTCGTTATTTTTTGCAGCTAATGCTGTTGTTCCGCTTCCTGCGAATGGGTCAAGAACAGTTTCCCCAACAAACGAAAACATTTTAATTAGTCGTTTTGGCAGTTCTTCCGGGAACATTGCGATATGTCCGTTTTGTCTAGCGCCTATAAAATTCCAATGCCCGGCAAAAAAAGTATTCCATTCTTCGGCAGTCATTTTGGAAAGTTCTTTTTGCTCTTTAGTCGGTTTTGGGCTGTCACCAAGTTTTTTGAACACAAGAATAAACTCGTAATCAAGTTTCAAAATTCCATTTCTTGGATACGGATAAGAACCCATTTGAACACCGCCACCTGTTGTGTTGGAAGTAGTAACTTTTTGCCAAATGGTAGCACCCATATAGTCAAACCCGATATTCTCACAAAACTTGATGATTTCCTCACGAATAGGAATGACTTTATAGCGTCCGTAATAAACTGCTCTGGCAAATTGGTCGCCAATATTTATGCACAACCTGCAACCTTTATGAAGAGTGCGGTAACACTCTTTCCAAACTAAATTCAGGTTGTTGATATAATTCTCGTAACTATCATGGAAGCCAATTTGATTTTCAGTTCCATAATCTTTTAACTGCCAATATGGTGGTGAAGTAATAGCCAAATGTACTGAATTGTCTGACAATTCAGTCATTTGCCTACTGTCACCGTTAATTATTTTATGATGGGTTTTCATTTCAAATACCGATTATACAAAGTTACTTAAATTATACGATTTTTATGTCAATTTTAAGTTTCTTTTTTTACCATTACCACCAACTTATATACTACTTTATTCAGGTAATTTCATAGAGTTGCAGTTATTTGATTTATACCGACAGAAAAAAGGTTTGCAAAAATATTTTTTGTTTTCTGTACGGTATAATTCGTTCTAAACAGTTTTGCTTTTGCAAACCTGATAAGAACGAGTATAAATTCATTTTTATTATTTGTTCGCAAACCATTTACATTGTAGGTGATTATTTTCATTAATAAGTATTTTTTTAGTTATATGTTGATGGTTTGTTGCAGCTGGCTTGGTTAGTCGTCAAATTTGGTAAGTTTAAATTTTACATTTAATCAATAACATTAAACCAAACAAGTTGCTCTAAACTTTCAACCTTTAACAAAATTCAAATCATTGCTAAATTAAAAATAATACCGATTGAATATATGTAATACTAATTGTATTTATTTTTTGTTTAAAATTCATAAATTATTTTGCAATTACATAATTATTGCCGCTAAGTAACCAAGACACTAAGAATCACAAAGAACATACAATGCCAGCAAAACCAAGCTTCGTGAAACTTTGAGACTTTGTGCCTTTGTGGCAGAAATTTCCACATAATATTTAAAAAAGATAAAATAAAAACAGTTACTATTTGAAAAATTAATGTCTTGACGAGGAAGATTTGATTTGATTTTTTATTTTTTCAGAATCTTTTGACAAAAGGAATTTTTTAGTTGAATCGGGAAGGAATTCCAAAAATTCATCGAGTTTATTTTCTTTTATGGCTTTTCTTATTTTTGAGGCACTCACAAAATTATCTTCGCTTCCTATTGCCAATCGCGGAATTTCGATTAATTCAATATTATTTTTTGAAAGAATATATTTCATCGACTTGTTGTATTCTGCTGTTGTTTTGCAATATGTTTCCGTTCCAACATATCTCTTTTTAATTTCAAGGACAGGAGCTATATGTTTAGTAAAAACAGTAACATCAAGCTCTGTTTGCTTTTGTGTGATCAAATCTATTTTTTCATTCTTTAAAAAATATGCAGGGAATGTTGCCGATGAAACAATGTAATTTCCTCCGCGAAGCATGATAACATTTTTCAAATGACTAATTCCTTCTGCAATTAATTTCCAGCGGATATCAAAACCAAATACAGATTGGTCTTCTTCCACAACAAAAAGATATAACACATCATTTTCAGAAGCAGCCTTTTCAATAAGATATTTATGCCCATTCGTGAAAGGATTGCAATTAACAACAATCGAAGCAACAGATAGATTTGCTTTATTAATCTTTTTGGATTTCAGATATGCTTTGTAATTGTCGATGGTTTCATAACCAAACTCGAGTAATACATAAGTAGGCAGGGCAGAAGCAATTTCAGTATATCCGATACCTTCAAATTTTTTTACGTTTTCAGGTTTTGTAAAAACAAATACGGTTTTGTGTTTTAATAAAACCTGTTCGCTCAAATGCTTTACTATAAATGAAAATGCTGTGGTATCCCTGTATTTTGGCGAAACAGCAACAAATTTTAAAATATTTTTTTTAAGTGAACCGGTAGCTATTAATTCATCATTCAGATTAATAAGGATTACAGTATAATCAATCTCATCGGGAATAAAATCAAATCCTAATGGTCGTAAAAAATCTTTTACTTTTTTTACATCGTAAGGATTTTTCATATCCATTACTTCATACCTGTAATCTGTATTTTCAACGATCATACGAATACTTGTTTTTTACTAAATATAAAAATACAGCAACAGCAAGCAAATCGGCAGAACCGCCAGGCGAAATATTTTTTTCGAGGCAAAAATTTTCGAGGATTTTATAATTATTTTTTTGTTCATCCTCCGATTTTGAATTAAATGTTTTCATTGCCAATAACTTTAATTCTTCTAGAATCGCAGTGTTGCTTCTGAAAATAACATTTGTATCATTATTGTTCCCGATAAGCAAAAGTAAAGATTTAAAAAGTATCTTTTGTTTTTCCGTTGCGCTGATTTTTTCCAATTCGGAATCATTGAGCATCTGCAAGCCATATTTTATGGTAGTATTAAACCCTTCAGCAACTTCATATCTTGCTCCGCCGGCAATTTGTTTTCCATATTTCTGAACACAAATTCTGCCATGGGTTTTCTCAGAAGTTTTTTCATCGAACTCGCTTAATAAATTTTCTCCGATATTTTTTGCTATAGATGAGAACTCTGTTAAATCAAAAGTTTTTTTCTCTGAAATCAGCCTGGCTGAAGCAAAGACAGCAACTCCCATTAAAAAAATAATTCCTTTTTGCGTGTTGATTCCTTTGGTAACTTCAAACATTTCTTTTTCCATGGTCAATCCGATTTCCCGTATTGAAGCCAGGGCAGATGAAAGATGTTTATCAAACAAAAATCCTCTTTCAGCAATCTTATAAAAGTAAGGGGAAATTACCGAACTGCTATCCAGAAATGTATAGTAATCCATGTCTGTATGTTTCCCTGAATTATTAAAATCAACAAGGCCCGGTTTTGGAGTCAGTGAAATCTCGTAAAGAATGGCTCTTGACGCGTAAGATGCAAGGGTATTACAAACTTTTTCTTTTTGCTGAACAATTAAATAGTTTTTAATTTTTTCAAAAATAAAATTTCGTACATCTGAATAATCGTGGCGTTTTGAATGCATGCAATCCAAAGCAGAATATGACCCGCAATAAAAACAAAGTTTATTTTTTCCCGAAGAAATATATTTCCCATCATTATCGGTTACATCAATATCGATGAGCCTCCCCAATTCATGCCTTTCTTCAAATGTTTCACAAAGTTGCTTTATGTTTTGAATAGAAAGGAAAGATGATTTTATTGAAGAAATAAAAATGTTCCCGGCATCATCGGTTTGATTATACTCATTTGCAATTTCAATTCGATTAGCAGATAAAAATATTTTCAATTGAACTAAAACCGAATCAAAAAAAGCAGTTATATCATTGGAAGTTTTTGGATATCCGGGTATGTTTAATGAAAAACTCAAAGAAACATAACCTTCATTTTTAATAGATTCTTTTATTAATGAACGTTTCTCTTTTGCAAGTAAAATCCCTTCAAGAATTTTATCATTTTCGTTCATTATTCTTTCACTTGTCGGATTACATCAATGATAGTCCCATCGCGGTATTCAACAATACCAACAATCTTATCTGTAAATTGTATCTTTTCGGGAACGCCGGTAATTCCATCAACTTCTTTTTCCAAATCGTGAATATCCCTGATGTTCAAACCTGCTTTCCGCAATCTTGTTTCCAGTTCTTTGTTTTTCGGGTTTACACAAATGCCGCGTTCAGTAACCAATACATCAATACTTTCGCCGGGAGTAACAACAGTGTTTACATTTTTTTTAATGATTGGAATTCTACCTCTGAAAGACGGACAAACAGCTACAGCAAGCTTGGCACCTGAAGCTGTATCGGAATGACCGCCCGAAGCACCGGTGATATAACCTTCAGAACTTGTAATAACATTTACATTAAAATCAACATCAATTTCCAATACACCCAGAACAACAATATCGAGTTTATTGGTAAGGCATCCGCAATTAAAAGGATTTGCGTATAATGTAGAAGAAACTTCAATATGCCTTTTATTATTAAGCAACGAACTGCTGACAGCTGCATCAAAAGACTGGACATCAAAAAGGGCTTTGAATAAATTTTCGTTAAGCATGTCTACACAATACGAAGTAATACCGCCAAGCATAAAACTTCCGGTAATATTTTTCTTTATCATTTTTTCCCTGATGAATTTTGCAACTGCAAGAGTAGCACCTCCGGCACCAACCTGAAAAGAAAAATTATTTACAAAAAATCCGGAATGCTCAATCACATCTGCGGCTAATCTTGCAATTCGAAGGTCCATTGGTGATTTAGTTATACGCGTAGTTCCTGATGCAATTTTTGATGGATCACCAATAGAATCAACTTTTACAACATAGTCAACATAGTTTTGAGGAATTGATATTGGAATACAGGGATAATCAACCAGATTGTCGGTTACCACAATTACTTGTTTGGCATATTCCACGTCAACCATGGAATAACCGATAGAGCCAAATGCTGATTTTCCGTCGGTACCCGTAGCATTGCCTTCGCAATCGGCAGATGCCGCTGCAATAATAGCAAGATCGATTTTTATTTTTCCTGTCCTTATTGCTCTTGCCCTGCCACCGTGCGACTGAATAATAACAGGTATATCAAGCACACCTTTTGATATAGCTTTGCCAAGCTTCTCGCGAATTCCTGATGAATATATTCTTGTTATTGTTCCATCCTGAAGATAAGGCACAAGTCCGTCGTGTGCCGTGGTTAATGACGATGATGCAAGTGTCATATTTTTGATTCCCAGTTTCGCTAGGATTGAAATACAGTTTACAATTACATCATCTCCTTCTCTTAAATGATGATGAAATGAAACAGTCATTCCGTTAACCGGATTTGTTTTAATAATGGCTTCTTCAAGAGTTTTGTATAATTTATTTTCGTGGGGCAGTTTCGCTTTGGTTGCAATAGCAACAGGAGGTTCATTCATCCAACCTTCTTTTAATTTTGTCCATGCACCCTGAAATGGTTCTAATTTGCCTATTCCTTCAATATATTCCGGAATATCTCTACCTAAAACATTTTTCATGTATTATAAAAATTACATTTCATTAATATCAATGTCCGTTAAATTCAAAACATGTTGTGCTCTTGTAACAACAGGAGCATCGATCATTTTTCCGTCGAGAGCAAATACACCTATGCCCTTTGCAATATTTTCGTTGAATGCTTTAACAATCTTAATAGCAACTCTTATTTCCTCATCCGTTGGATTGAACACATCGTGAATGATATCGATCTGCCTGGGGTTAATTACTGCTTTACCGGTGAACCCTATTTTTTTTGCATATTCCGTTTCTATACGCAAACCTTCATCATCATTCACATCTGCAAAAACCGAATCCAAAGCATCAATCCTGTTTGCTTTTGCTGCCATAACAATTGCTTTACGTGCATAATCCAAACCCGCATTATCTTTGGTTTTTACAATTCCCATATCTGCTGTTAGGTCCTGACCGCCAATAGTGATAGCATCTATGCATGGATGTGCACCGGCAATTTCGAAAACATTCTGAACTCCAATAGCTGTTTCGATCATTGGATGAATTTTAATATTCCCGGAAGGAATACCATGTTTCTTCTCGATTTTTTCAATCATTTCAATCACACGAATCACATCATCTTTTGTTTCGATCTTTGGCAGGCGTATGGCTTCGGGCTTAACAGGAACAATGTATTCAAGGTCTGTAATTCCAAATGGCGTATCGATATGATTAATTCGAACGGTTACTTCGGTATTATAAAAATTGATTGCCTTGATCATATTCCTGACTAAAATTCTTGCTGCATCTTTTTCCGATAGAGCAACTGAATCTTCTAAGTCGAGCAACACCATATCGGCACCATAAACACCGCCCTGTTGAACCATGGCAGGGTTATGTCCGGGAATATATAAGGCTGTACGTCTTTTATGTTTTTTCATATAAAAAATTATTTTGATGGTAGAACTCCGTCTTGTATCATTAACGCTCTTCGGATAGCCGTTTCAACTCTCGCGCTGATAGTGGCACTTAATGCGCCCTTGTCATTGCAGATCAGTCGTACGTCTTTTATTTCATATTCATCCAGGACGTTAATGATTTCTTCTTTTATGCTTTTCCCGAACTGGATCATAACAGGTGAATGCAATTCAATTATTCTGCCTGTACCTTCAGAAACCGGCTCAACCAAGACCAGCATATCGCTAGATTCAAAAGTTCCTGCCTGAGCTTGTTGTTTAATTACCATAATTTTTATTTTTTATCTTCCTAATATTTTTTGTTTAACAACCTGGCAAATGTTAGTTAATACTATCAATTATTTTGTTGAATGTAACACTTGGTCTCATTGCTTTTGACGTTAATTCGAAATTTGGTCTGTAGTAACCACCAATATCAACTGCTTTGCCCTGAGCGGCATTCAGCTCATATACTATTTTGGTTTCATTTTCTTCCATTTGTTGGGCAACTTTTGTAAAACGGTTTTTCAGGTCTGCGTCTTTGGTTTGCTTAGATAACTCCTGCGCCCAGTATAAAGCAAGATAGAAATGACTTCCGCGATTGTCAATCTCGCCAACTTTTCGTTTTGGCGATTTATCTTCATCAAGGAATTTACCGGTAGCTTTATCAAGCGTATCGGCCAAAACCTGTGCTTTATCATTTTTAGAATTTATTGCCAAGTGTTCCAATGAAGCAGCAAGCGCTAAAAATTCGCCAAGAGAATCCCAACGCAGATAACCTTCTTCAACAAATTGCTGAACATGTTTTGGAGCTGAGCCACCGGCGCCGGTTTCGAATAATCCACCACCGTTCATAAGGGGAACAATTGATAACATCTTTGCGCTTGTACCCACTTCCATAATTGGAAATAAATCGGTAAGGTAGTCGCGAAGAACATTACCTGTTACTGAAATCGTATCCTTACCATCTTTTAGTCTTGCTAAAGTATACAGTGTTGCATCAACGGGTGACATGATTTGAATATCGAGTCCTTTGGTATCGTGAGTTGGCAGGTATTTCTTAACCTTTGCGATAATCTGAGTATCGTGAGCTCGTTTATCATCTAACCAAAAAATAGCAGGTGTGTTCGATAATCTGGCTCTGGTTACAGCCAGCTTTATCCAGTCCTGGATCGGAGCATCTTTAGCCTGGCACATTCTAAAGATATCACCTTCTTCAACATTATTCTCTAACAAAATATTTCCGGAAGTTGTGATAACCCGAATCACGCCATTTCCGGGGCTTTTAAAAGTTTTATCGTGCGAACCGTATTCTTCAGCTTGCTGAGCCATTAACCCAACATTAGGAACTGTTCCCATCTTGGTAGGATCGAAAGCGCCATTTTTCTTACAGAATTCGATGGTTGCTTTGTAAACACCTGCATAGCTTCTGTCAGGAATTATTGCTTTTGTATCCTGAAGTTTTCCTTCTGCATTCCACATGCGTCCTGATTCACGAATACAAGCAGGCATTGATGCGTCAACAATTACATCGCTTGGAACATGAAGATTGGTGATGCCTTTATCGGAATTGACCATTGCAAGTTTTGGTCTGTTCTTGTAACAAGCATTTATATCTGCTTCTATTTCCGCTCTCTGATTTTCTGGTAAATTTTTAATTCTTGCAAAAAGGTCAGCCAATCCATTATTCGGATCAACTCCAATTTTTTCGAAAGTGGTACGGTGTTTTTCAAAAACCTCTTTGAAGAAGACGCTTACAACATGTCCGAAGATAATCGGGTCAGACACTTTCATCATGGTTGCTTTCAGGTGTACCGAGAATAAAACATCCTGCTTTTTTGCATCTTCAATTTGTTCGCCAATGAACGACCTGAGAGCACGAACATTCATTACTGTAGAATCAATGATTTCTCCGGCTTTCAGCGAAAGTTTTTCTTTCAATACTTTTATCTTATTTTCTTTATCAACGAATTCAATTCTAACATCGCAAGCATCGCTAAGCGTTAACGATTTTTCATTTGAAAAGAAATCTCCGGAATTCATGTGTGCAACATGCGATTTTGAATCAGCAGTCCATGCACCCATTTTATGAGGGTTTTTTCTTGCGTAATTTTTTACAGAAAGAGGAGCACGCCTGTCGGAATTACCTTCTCGTAATACAGGATTAACGGCACTTCCCTTAACTTTATCGTATTTACTTCTTATTTCTTTTTCTTTGTCATCTTTTGGAGCTTCAGGATAATCGGGCAAAGCGTAACCTTTCGATTGCAATTCTTTAATTGCAGCAACAAGTTGCGGAACAGAAGCGCTGATGTTAGGTAACTTAATAATATTAGCTTCGGGAGTTGTAGCTAATTTTCCCAATTCAGCGAGGTCATCACCTTGTCTTTGCGATTCGGTTAAATATTCAGGAAAGCTTGCAATTATTCTGCCTGCAAGGGATATATCTCTTGTTTCAACAGAAACTCCGGCAACGCCAGTAAATGCTTCAACTATTGGTAAAAATGAATATGTTGCTAACGCAGGAGCTTCATCAACGTTTGTATAAATAATTTTTGTCATATCTATTTAGTATTTTGATTTTTCATTAAAACTAAATTGTTTGCATTTTATCAAATTGGAGATAAGAATATATTTTATCTTTATTTGGTTCTACTTTTTTATTAAAAATATTGAAGTATTCTGAAGGCGTTGGAATTTTTCCGGTTAATGCGATCATGGCTGCTAATTCAGCAGAGCCAAGATATGTTTGCGCACCATCACCCATTCGGTTATCAAAATTTCGTGTTGATGTAGAAAAAATTATTGCATTATCGGCAACCCTCAACTGATTACCCATGCACAGCGAACATCCCGGTACTTCAATGCTTGCTCCTACTTTAGCGAATTTGGCAAAGGTGGCTTCTTCAAAGAGTTTTTTCTTATCCATTCTTGTAGGCGTTGCAATATATGTTCTAACATCAGCATTGAATTTTGCACCATCCCAGATATTTGCCGTTGCCCTGAAATGACCGATATTGGTCATACACGAACCGATAAATACATTATTAATTTTTGTTCCTGCTACTTCAGATAATAGTTTAACATCATCGGGATCGTTAGGGCAGCAAACGATTGGTTCAGTAATTTCTGATAAATCGATTTCAAAAACTTCTGCATATTCAGCGTTACTGTCAGCCGATAATAATTTCGGATTTGCAAGCCATTCGGTCAATTCATCCAAACGCCTTTTTAATGCCGATTTACTTTCATATCCGTTATTTATCAAATCCTGTATCAATGCAACATTTGATCTTACATATTCAATCACCGATTTTTCAGAAAGTTTGATACATGTTGCCGTAGCGCTTCTTTCGGCAGTTGCATCAGTAAGTTCGAAAGCCTGTTCAGGAGTAATGTCAGGTAACCCTTCCATTTCAATTATTCTTCCATTGAAAATATTCACTTTATTTTTCTTTGGAACAGTAAGTTTACCTCTTTTGATTGCGAAGTAAGGAATGGCATTTACAACATCTCTTAAAGTTATTCCGGGTTTCATTTTACCTTTAAATCGAACAAGTACTGATTCCGGCATATCGAGAGGCATAAATCCAAGAGCCCCTGCAAATGCCACTAATCCTGAGCCTGCAGGAAATGAAATTCCTAACGGAAAGCGTGTGTGGGAATCGCCACCGGTTCCAACTTTATCGGGAACCAATAAACGGTTTAACCACGAATGAATAACTCCATCACCCGGTTTTAAAGCTACACCATCGCGTTCCATAACAAATGCCGGAAGATTTTTTTGCATTTTAATATCTGTTGCTTTAGGATAAGCTGCAGTGTGGCAAAACGACTGCATGAACATAGGTGCCTGGAATTTTAAACAAGCTAACTCGGTTAATTCATCGGCCGTCATTGGCCCTGTTGTATCCTGCGAACCTACTGTATTCATAATTGGCTCACATGCCGTACCGGGAAGTACTCCCTCAAGTCCACATGCTTTACCAACAATTTTTTGAGCTAATGTGAATCCCTGATCTTTTTTGTGAACAGGATTTATCGGCGCAACGAATATTTCTTTTTCTTTTATATTCAAGGCTTTCATGGCTTTTAATGTTAAAGCCCTGCCAATAATTTTAGAAATTCTACCTCCTGCGCGATACTCGTCCAGCAATGTATTCGGGTTCAATGAGAATTTTGAAATGACTTCGCCTGATTCATTTTTTATAATACCCTCTTTTGTATTGATGGTAATAATGTCGCCCATTTTTATTTTGGAAACATCTGCATTAATAGGAATACCGCCCGAATCCTGCATTGTATTAAAAAAAATAGGAGCTATTTTTCCTCCTATTACAACACCTCCGCGACGTTTATTAGGAATATAAGGAATATCTTCCCCGATATGCCATATAACACTGTTGCACGCCGATTTTCGTGAAGAACCGGTTCCCACAACATCTCCAACAAAAGCAATTTTATGTCCTTCACTTCTCCATTTTGAAATAACAGAAATTCCATCAGGAAATTTTGTTTTCCCCATTGACAAGGCATGCAAAGGAATATCCGGACGGGTTACAGCATCGGAAGCAGGTGAAAAATCATCGGTGTTTATTTCTCCTTCTACTTTATAAACTTTAACTTTTATTATTTCTTCCAGTTTTGGTTTTGATGTGAACCATTCTGCTTTAGCCCATGATTCTATTACTTTTCGTGCCGGGCTATTGCTTTTGGATAACTCCAATACCTGGTCGAATGAATCATAAACCAATGTTATATTCGATAATGCTTTTGAAGCATGTTCCGATAATTCTTTGTTCTCAAGAGCATTTACTAATGGTGTAATGTTATAACCGCCAACCATAGTTCCTAATATCTCAATTGCTTTGAATGGAGAAATCAATTTTGTTTTGATTTTTCCGTTTGCAACTTTATCAAGGAATTCAGCTTTAACTTTAGCGGCAGGATCAACACCGGGAGATATTCTATTACACAACAAATCGAGTAAAAAATCTTCTTTTCCTGTTGGAGGATTTTGAATCAATTCGCATAGTTGCTCTGTTTGCTTAGCATCAAGAGCAAGAGGCGGAACATTCATTTTTTTCCTTTCCTCAACATGTTCTAAATATTCTTTTAGCATTTTTTTAAGGTTTAACCGTTAAATGAACTCTGATTTTTATTAATATTTAAACACAACTATTCATTATAGCAGTCGGCAAAATTATAAGTATTGAACGAGATAAAAAAATTATTTTAATTAATTAATTTAGTATAACATACCTAATGAATTGATTCAGAAAATCAAGTGAAGAAAAGCAAAAATTATTAGAGAAAATTGTTTATATTTTTTTGCTTGGAATATTAATATTTTTTTGTCGAAAAATTTATTTATTTTTACAGTGCAAAAAATTTCGATGCTGAAAAAATCGAAAATAAAGAAAATACGCGAAGCCGAAGAACGTGAAAAACGTAAAAATGACGGCTATTACGATGGCCGCTTTCGCACCAAAGTTACCCCCGACAAAAAGAAATATAAAAGGAAAAAGAAAGTAAAAGATGATGATGAGGAACTTTAGTTCTCCAGGAAAAATTTTTTGCTTTTGGTTTTTGCGTGTCTTCTGGTGCGTAGAAAAATTTATACTCGTTCTTATTAAGAATGCAAAAGTAAATTTGATTAGAACGAGTTATACCGATAGGAACAAAATAAGAAAAATGCAAATCTATTCCGTATCGGTATAAACGAATAATGCAGGTTTATATTTAATACAAAAGTTTTTTTATTTCTGTTTCCAATACCGGCAGATACTTTATAACTATCAGCCAAAGCACATCTGCCGATACAGTATCATATCCATGAATAATCCGGTTTCTTGTATCTACTATTTTTCGGGAATCGGTAATTTCTATTTCGGGATTGATTTTTAAAATCCTGTCCATAGCTTCTCCAATAATTTCAATATTTCTTTCAACGGCTTTGCGGGTTTTTATATCTTTTTCGAAAACAGAAAATTTTCGTTTAGCCGGTAAAAATTTATTTATTTCTTCTATCGAAAGTTCAATATCTTTTAAATATACCTTAATGTCATGCTTCATAAATTAAGGTTTTTGAATGTTCTATATTTTCTCTGATGTATGGATTTCTGATAGCTTTATTTTCGAGTAAATCCACATGCCTTTTAAATAAATTTTCTAAAGAAAATTTTAAATTGAAGTAATTGGTAGCATAATCTATCGGATCATTTGAATTGATATCAACGACCAAATCAATATCACTTTCATCATTGAAATTATCTGTGAGAACAGAGCCAAATACATATAAATATTTGACCTTATTTTCAGAACAAAGTTTGTTAATATCTTGGGTGTACCTATCTAAAAACATAATTTATTTTTATATTTTTTATTCTGTTTACTAATCAGTATACAAAAATATAAAAAAAGTAATTTGTTCGTATCTTAGTTATTACGTTTCTTGAATTTTTTTGAATTATCTAAAAAAAATATTCCACCTCCGTCAAATAAAGGCCCATCATAAAGTTCAACGATTTCTAAGTTTAATGATCTTAAAAATTCTTTTACTTTTTCTCCATCATAATAATGTTTTATATTGCCAAGAATAAAAACTTTATTGTTGTGAAAGCCGCAGGTTCCGCCGAAGAAGCCATATTTATGCCCGGGCAAAATAATTCCTTCTGTTGAAACTTTAAGAGCATTAAATTTTTCTTGTAAAAGTATTTTATAAATTCCTTCATCTGAAGTAATAAAATTATTATTCCCAAGTGGAAGCAAGCTGCAACGCGTGAATCCCTGGTTTACATTTATTCTTTTAAAACCCCTGCATTCATTTATAATCTGTAAATCGGTGATATCATTTCGGTGAATGATACAATTATCTTTTACAACAGCATTATAATGCGCAGCTTCTGGGTAATCAATACCGACAGGCTTTTCGCCTTCATTGAATGATATTTTATTTTCTGAAAATTTTCTTTTTATTTTATCCGGAAGATTTGGCGAGATAATAATTTTATTTTCTGTTTCGCAAATAAAAACATCAGGATGCCCGGAAATGCTTTCTTCCGTAATGCCTGTGGTTTCAAGCAATACAAGCTTTCCGTATTTTAAAAGATTTTCTTTCGCCTGTTGCGGAATCCTTTTATCAGCAATAATCAACATTAAAATTTCTTCCTTTCAATGATGCATTTGCAACAAATTTTACATTTTTAAAATGTTGCTGTAACATTTTTTTGTTCGATGCTTCATAGCCAATTGCATAATTAAATTCTTCTGAAGGCACAGTAATTAAAATATTTTCCTTTTTATTTTGTTTTAACAAAGGCTGAAATATCTCTTTCCATATTTCTGCTAAAACCAATTCGCGGAATGAAACATGAAAAGGCCCGGCAATTAAAACCTCTTTATTGATAAGCCCTTCCGAGGGGTGCAACCCAACACGCAGAATAGTAATTCCTGCATCTTCAAAAATTTTATAAATATCTTTTACCCAATCAACAGATTCTTCAATGGAAAGAGGTTTGTATTTATTTTCATGAAAAAGTTTTTCAAGAGCCGTGTCTTTTATGACAAGCGCGGGATAAATTCGTGTATTTTCAGCGCCGAGTTCAACAATTTTATGTGCAGTGATAATTGAATTTTCTTTAGTATCTCCGGGAAGTCCTATCATCATTTGCAATCCTAAATCAAAACCATATTGTTTTATTAAAACACTTGATTTTATTGTAGTTTCAGAATCATGTCCTCTTCCCGATAAACGCAGAACTTCATCATCGAATGATTGTGCGCCAAGTTCGATTGTTGAAACAGAAAATGATTTAAGAAATTTTAAAATATTTTCGTTTATATAATCCGGTCGTGTGGAAAGCCGTATTGACAATACTTTCCCGTTATCGATAAAATTTTTTGCAACAGTTAAAAATTCTTTTTGAAGGTTAATATCTACACCCGTAAAATTTCCTCCAAAGAAACCTATTTCAATCTTGCTTCCTTTTGGTATTGTTGAAAGGTGTTTTTCAATAATTTGTTTAACATCTTCGATTGAAGGAATAGCAATATGTCCGGAAATCTTTTTCTGGTTACAGAAAATGCATTGATGCGGACACGCAAGGTCAGGAATGAAAACAGGTATAATGTAATGTCCCTGTCGCATTACAGATTTTATTGTTTAATGAATTTCTTTGTAATCGAATTATTAGATTCATCAGAAATTTGTAAAAAGTAAATACCTTTTTCCAATGAACTAACCGGAACGATTGAATTTACTGATATTTCGTGTGATTGTATTTCTGTTGAAAATATAATCTGACCTAATAAATTCAAAATGTTTACACTTAATTTTGATTTTTTCTGTAAGCTTAAAGAAAAGTATAATTCATCTTTTACAGGATTTTCAACCCAGATATTTGAAATAAAATTTTCCGTTTTGTTAATTCCAACAGACTGGTCAACCAGTAGTTTTAAATTTACAGGAAGATGATCAGACATGTTAAATAATGCTGTTATAATATCAGAAGGTGCGCTGTTATTGGTGCCGCTATTGATAGCACCATTATAATGATTTCCGTCTTGCCCGATTGGTTTCCATGTACCGGCGATATATTGGTAATGGTTTGTTCCATTTTTAATATATTCACTTTCCAGTATATGGTCAAAGCGGTCGTCCATCCCGCCTGTAGCAGGGCAATCGCTGGTTGAGGTTGAATGAGTGGATTGTGTGTGGTAATCAGCAAATGATGAATTACTGTTCCAATCGCCAAGCATATTAGGTGGGTCGTAAAAACGAATATCGGCATTAGTGTAATTAATTAAATTCTGAAAACATTGTTCGTTGCTTGTATACACATTAAAATCGCCCATCACCAGGTAATTATCTTTTTTGTTTAATGTGTTCAGATAATTCATCAGGGTAGTTGTTTGAGTGGCGCGTTCAGTTTCATTATCGGCGGTACTTCCGGCTTTCAGGTGCATAACAATACAGGTAAGGTAAGCGGTATCGTGTGTTGCAGATAAATTCGCTGACTTGTAATAAAACTTATATATATTAATATCACGAACACTTGTAGGAATATTACTCTGTGAAAGCAAACCCAGTTTTTGCGAATTATAAAACATACCATTGGATAAATCGGTATTGGATAAATTTGTCATAGCACCTTTGCTATAATAGGTAACCCCGTTAACATTCATGCAGGCATCAAGAATATGCTGATGTGTTGTGGTACTTGGCGAAATTTCATTAGCTGTAAAAATATCGGGTTTTACATATTGAATAATTTTTTTCAAACAGGAATCCTTAGTGGCAAGGGGATTATTTGCAGCCGTGCAATAGGAAGTGTTTTCCCCGTAATACATAAGGTTATAATGCATGATGCTTAAAGTGTCCTGTGAAAATAATGCTGTAGAAAACAACACGAATACAGCTATTAATAGATGTTTCATAAATATTAAATTTTTGCAAAGTTATACGATGAATGAGTTAAAGTCAAGAATTATAACATATACAGGTATTTACTTTTGTAGTTATAACAATGTTTTTCCAGTCATTTCTTTTGGAATTTCGAGGTTCATTAAAGTAAGAATAGTAGGAGCAATATCGCATAATCTTCCGTCGTTTATTTTTTTATGATCTTTATCAATAAGGAAACAGGGGACGGGGTTACAGCTATGTGCGGTATTTGGCGAGCCATCAGGGTTTATGGCATAATCAGCATTACCATGATCGGCAGTTATCATTACACTGTATCCATTGGTCATTGCTGTTTCAGTAATTTCTTTCACGCAATTATCAACGGTTTCCAATGCTTCCAATATGGCATTATAAAATCCTGTATGTCCTACCATATCAGCATTTGCAAAGTTCAGGCATATAAAATCAATTTCGTTTTTATTGATTTCTTTAACCAGTGCGTCTTTTACTTCTATTGCACTCATCGAGGGTTTTAAATCATAAGTGGCAACTTTAGGTGAAGGAATTAATATTCGGCTTTCGCCTTCAAAAGTCTCTTCTTTTCCGCCGGAGAAGAAGAATGTAACATGCGGATATTTTTCTGTTTCGGCTATTCTTAATTGTTTAAGTCCTGCACGTGAGACGACCTCTCCAAGTGTATTTGTTATATCTTCTTTATCAAAAAGTACGTGAACATTTTTAAACGATTCATCATAGCGCGTCATGGTATAGTATTGAAGCGGAATGGTGTGCATGTCGTTTTCAGGCATTTCTTTTTGTGTAAGCACAGTAGTGATTTCGCGCAAACGGTCGGTGCGGAAATTAAAACAAATGAAGACATCGCCTTCTTTAATTAAGCCAATCGGGTTTCCGCAATTATCAACCATTACAACAGGTTTTATAAATTCATCGGTTATACCGGCATCATACGATGCCTGGATTGCCTGAAGCACATCGGTTGCCGGTTTTCCTTTTCCGCTGGTCATTAAATCGTATCCTTGTTTCACGCGCTCCCAGCGTTTATCGCGGTCCATGGTGTAATACCTTCCGGTGAGTGTAGCAATTTGACCGGCAGATTTTTTTAAATGTTCCTGCAATTCGCTGACATAACCTTTACCGCTGTATGGGTCGGTATCGCGGCCATCGGTACAAATATGAATAAAAACTTTTTTCAGATTCCAGTCTTTAGCAATATCGCATAATTTCATCAAATGTTTTGTTGATGAATGAACACCGCCATCAGAAACCAAACCAAGAAAATGTACTGCTTTATTATTGTCGCGTGCATATTGATAAGCCTGGTTTAGTGCGGTATTTGAAGCGATTGAATTATCTTTACAAGCAATATTTATTTTTACAAAATCCTGGTAAATTATTCTTCCGGCGCCAATATTCAAATGCCCCACTTCCGAATTTCCCATTTGTCCTTCGGGTAAACCCACATCTTCGCCTGAAGTAAGCAAATGACAGGTAGCAGCTGTTTTATATAAACTTTTAATAAAAGGAACATTTGCATTTGCAATAACATCGGCTTTGCTTTTATCGCCTTCGCCCCAACCATCCATGATGATAAGAATGACTTTTTTCTTTTCCATAATTTCTTTTTAAAATTTACATGTTCCCAAAATAAACACATTCTTCAAAGGTAATTCTCGGAGTTTTTTTTCTTTTAAATTAAAAATGAAAACATGTTCATTTATTTTAAAATTATAATTATTATCTGGCAGAGAACCTAGTAAAACATCAGATTCATGAATCCAATTAATAATTATTTTATTTTCAAAACCAGTTGTTTTAATTTTCCCACTTAATGACTTAATAGTTGTAAGCCATACAAAATGGTTATCGTCTTTTATTCCAAGCAATGAAAACCCAACGACATCATTATTTTCAGAAATATTTACTTTTTCGGGAATGTAATCTTTTATCGTTTCATCTATAGGAACAGGCATATAAGATTTGTGGTTTTTGTATGTTTCCTGCTCATTAAAAATTTCAGTGGTTTTATTAGTTATGTAATTGTAATCAAATATTAAATTGTTTGTATAATTTAATCCTCCACAACATGATTGATCATCATTTGTATAAATGATTTTTTTATTCAGGTCGTCTATCAATAATACTTTTTCGATTTTTGAAGACACAAAAGATTTCTTTTTATTGTTTATATTATATTTCACTAAATTAATTTCTTTTGAATTCAACTGACCTTGCTGAAGTGTATTAAAATAGATATAACCGGAATCTGAATAATGAATCAGTTTTCTATATTCAAAATTGCTATATCCTAAGCCTCCAAATTTATATTTTTCTTCAAATATTTTTTCAGTTTTTTGTTTTGATAAATCATATTTATATATCTGAAATTTCTTTTTACATGAATCTAAAGTATATGTCAAATTACAATCAGAGCTCCAAATAATACTGTTTCCATCAGGTGAAATAAAAAAATCATCAAAATAATTAATTGATTTTGGAATTGTATCAGGATTTACATTAGATCCATATATTGATGGATAATCAGATGTATAATTGATTGGTAAATCAATTATACATATTTCGGAATCATTTGAATTAGCCGTTTTTATTAATTCATTTTTATATACAATTAGTTTTTTTTTATTTTCTATTGGCCAAACAAACGTTCCATTATTGTATTTAATATCAGATATACTTTGTGGTTTAAATATTTTCGGAATCTTATATTCAATATAGCTTTTATTGCTGTCTATATTGAATGATAGAATGGCTGAATCTTGAGCAAAATAAAACTTATTATTCTGTCCATATATTGACCATATCCCAGTAAAATAGAATATTATAAAAATTATTCTTTTCATAAAAATTGATACTTCATAAAATTTACAGAATTGTATAATTTATTTCTTCTTTCACTTATCACTTTTCAACTTATGCCTTTTCAACTTCTTTTACTGGTTAGCGCGTATAGCTTCAACAGGATTGAGGCGCGATGCAGTAAAAGCGGGAATAAAGCCCGAAACAAGACCAATAACAGCTGATGTGATAACCCCTCTTAAAATATTTCCCATTCCAAGTGTAAATGTCATATCAGAAATATTTGATACAATCAGCGTACCTGTAAACACCAATAACAATCCAACTGCTCCACCGATCAGCGAAAGAATGATGGCTTCGAATAAAAATTCAAACAAAATAATATATCTTTTTGCGCCCAGCGATTTCTTAATGCCAATAATACTGGTTCTTTCCTTTACAGAAACAAACATAATATTTGCAATTCCAAAACCTCCAACCAATATTGAGAAACCTCCAATTACCCATCCTACCAATGAGATTACAGAAAATATACTTTCAAATCCTTTTGTTAACAAGCTTGTTTCATTTATCGAAAAATCATCATCGGCTATGGGTTTTAATTTATGTGCCGAACGCATGATCCCTGTAATTTCATCTTTAAGCTCCTCGTTACTTATTCCTTTTTTTGCTTTTACTATAATCATGGGTTCAACCATATCGGATTCGATATTCAGAAAATTCCTTGCAAAATTTAAAGGTATATAAACTTCTTTGTCCTGGCTGTTGCCAAACATATCTTCACCTTTCTTTTTCAGAACCCCGATAACTTTAAGTTTTCTGCCGAAGACTTTTATCATTTTTCCTAAAGGGTCGGTATAGTTGAAAAGGTTTTCGGATATGAAGCTGCCAATAATTATAACATTTTTACCGCTCACTGATTCAAGCGAAGTGAAGTAACGCCCTTCTTCTATTTCTAAGTTCATGGTCTTATCGTAATCCTGTGAAACAGCGCCTACAGAAATATTTTCAATGCTGTTATCAATATATTCAACAGTTTTAGAAGTAAAAACTGCTAACGATGCCGCTTCGACTGAAGTACACTTTTTTTGGATTTCTTCCAGGTCGCTTGTTTTAGGAACAGGTCTGTTCATATATTTCCACCATGCATAATCATCTTCGAACGACCATGGCCACTTTTGGATGAATAATACATTGTTTCCAAGCGATTCAATATTGGTACGGATTTCATGTTCCATAGAATCAAAAACAGTAAAAACAGAAATGATTGAGAAAATACCAATAGTGATACCAAGCAACGATAAGATGGTCCGGAGCTTATTAACCATCAGGGAATTTATTGCAAACAGGTAACTTTCGCGTACCAGCTTTATAAAAAGTACCAGCCTCATTTTTATCTGCTAAAAAAATATTTGTAAAAGTACGATAAATATTTTTATAAATTATGTGAAAATATATTGTGAGTTGATGCGAAAATCATAACCTTTGCAAAAAAATAGAAATTGAGGATGGAAGGACTAAAAAAAATTAAAAATGCATTGATTTCAGTTTATCATAAAGATAACCTGGAAGGAATTATTAAAAAACTGGATTCTCTTGGTATAGCTATATATTCAACGGGAGGGACTTACGATTTTATCCAAAATCTTGGAGTGAAAGCTTATACCGTTGAGTCGCTTACTTCTTATCCATCAATACTGGGTGGTCGTGTGAAAACATTGCATCCAAAGGTCTTTGGAGGAATACTGGCACGCCGTGAAAACCTGGGTGATATTGAACAACTCGAAAAATATGAACTTCCACAAATCGACCTGGTGATTGTTGACCTTTATCCTTTTGAAAAAACGGCAGCTTCAAATGCTTCAGAAGAAAAGATTATTGAAAAAATTGATATCGGCGGAATCTCGCTGATACGAGCAGCGGCAAAGAATTTTAATGATGTGCTGATAATTCCTGCGGTTGAATATTATCCCGAATTGAATAAACTTCTTGATGAGAAAAAAGGAGATACATCGTTAGAAGAAAGAAAATATTTTGCTAAAAAAGCATTTCATATTTCCTCTCATTATGATACTTGTATTTTCAACTATTTCAGCAAAGACGAAGATGAAGTTTTCAAAAAAAGCATTCCAACTTCTTACAAATTACGTTATGGCGAAAACCCGCATCAGAAGGGCGTTTTCTATGGCAACCTCGAATCATTGATTCAGCAACATAACGGGAAAGAAATTTCTTATAATAATTTATTGGATATTGATGCTGCTGTTAAACTGATAAGTGAATTTAACGATACGGCTTGTGCAATCCTCAAACATAATAATGCTTGCGGAATTGCATGCAGGGCAGAACTTACAGATGCCTGGAAAGATGCGCTCGCCGCCGACCCTGTTTCAGCTTTCGGAGGTGTGATTGTTACCAATAAACCCATTGATATTAAAACCGCTGAAGAGATCAATAAAATATTCTTTGAAATCATTATCGCGCCTTCCTATGAAAAAAATGTTATTGAACTCTTAAAATCAAAGAAAAATAGAATAATTTTGCAATATAATTTTTCTGCCTTGCCGAATATTCAGTATCGTACTATATTGAATGGTGTGTTACAGCAGGAAAAAGATTGGAAGACTGAAACTTTTGAAGACCTGAAACAGGCTACAAATGCCGTTCCCGGTGAAAGAGAAAAAGAAGATTTGCTTTTTGCCAATATTTTAGTGAAGCATACTAAATCGAATGCAATTGTTTTGGCAAAAAACAAACAACTGATTGGGAGCGGAACAGGTCAGACTTCAAGGGTTGATGCATTAAAACAAGCCATTGCCAAGGCGAAAGATTTTGGTTTCGACCTGAATGGTGCAGTAATGGCATCGGATGCTTTTTTCCCTTTCCCGGACTGCGTTGAAATAGCGCATAAAGAAGGGATCGATACGGTGATTCAACCGGGGGGGTCGATAAATGATAAAGCTTCGATCGAGTATTGTAATAAAAATAATATGGCCATGGTCCTTACAGGATTCAGGCATTTTAAACATTAAAAAATAAACGAAAGAAATGGGACTTTTCTCTTTCTTAACAAAAGAAATAGCTATTGACCTTGGCACTGCCAACACGGTTATTATTCATAACGACAAAGTAGTTGTTGATGAACCTTCAATTGTTGCTATTGACCGTCAATCGGGAAAAATAATTGCCGTAGGTAAGAAAGCTATGATGATGCATGGGAAGACCCATGAAAACATCAAAACAATTCGTCCGCTCCGCGATGGCGTTATTGCTGACTTCCAGGCCGCTGAACACATGATAAGGGAGTTGATAAAAATGATCAATCCAAAAAAATCATTACTTCCTCCGTCATTGAAAATGGTTATCTGTATTCCTTCCGGTATTACTGAAGTAGAAGAACGTGCTGTTCGCGATTCCGCTGAACAGGCCGGCGCCAAAGAAGTTCGACTGATTCACGAACCTATGGCTGCTGCAATCGGTATCGGTATCGATGTGCTTGAACCAACAGGGAATATGGTTATCGACATAGGTGGTGGTACCAGCGAAATTGCCGTTATTGCACTTGGCGGAATTGTTTGTAACAAATCAATACGTATTGCCGGTGATGATTTCAATACCGACATTGAAGAATACATGCGTAAACAGCATAACATTCACATTGGCGAAAGAACTTCGGAACGAATAAAAATCGAAGTCGGTTCAGCTATGACTGAGATTGATAATCCTCCGCCCGATTATGCAGTTCATGGTCGTGATATGCTTACCGGTATTCCAAAAGAAATTTTGGTTAACTATGCCGAAATTGCTCATGCTCTTGATAAATCCATTTCAAAAATTGAAGCAGCAGTTTTAAATGCTCTTGAAATGACCCCGCCTGAACTTTCGGCTGATATTTTCCGTACAGGAATTTACCTTGCAGGAGGAGGCTCCATGCTGAGAGGTTTGGATAAACGTATTTCTTTAAAAACAAAATTACCTGTTCATATTGCCGACGACCCATTAAGAGCTGTTGCACGCGGAACCGGTATTGCTTTAAAGAATTTTGATAAGTTCACTTTCTTAATTAAATAACGGCAGCCGCTTGTATTGCTGCAGAAAAGACCATAGAAAGGCATGAAGAATTTTTTTCTTTTTTTGTGGCGCCAACATTTTTTCTTCTTGTTTTTTGTTCTTGAGATCATTTCATTTATTATGATCGTTCAGAATAATTATTATCAGCGTTCGGGTTTTATTAATTCTGCTAATGAATTCAGTGGTGGTGTTCTTACTACTTTCAATAATATATCACAATATTTTTCATTAAAAAATGCCAATAAAGAACTGGCTGAAGAAAATGCAAAACTTCTTAGCGAGTCGAAAAGTTTTTACATAAAAACCGATAGTAAAGTATTTTATCATGATGACACGCTTTACCGTCAGCAGTATGAATTCATCAGCGCAAAGATTATTAAGAACTCTACCAATAAAAGAAGCAATTATCTTACACTCAATAAAGGCAGAAAACATGGTATCACCAAAGATATGGGTGTAATAACATCGGCAGGGATTGTTGGAATAGTTAATGAAGTTTCCGAAAATTTTTGCAGTGTAATATCTGTTCTGCATAAAGATTTTAAATTGAGCGCCAAATTAAAAAACAATGAACAGATAGGAACAATTAAATGGGATGGGGGCGATTACCGCTTTGGTAAACTGATTGATATTCCTACACACGTAAAACCGAAATTAGGCGACACTGTTATTACCAGTGGCTATTCAACAAGCTTTCCTGCAAATATTATGATTGGTTATGTAACAGATATCAAAGCCGAAAAGGGAGATAATTTTTATACTCTGACTGTTTACTTCAGCACGGATTTTAATAATATTTCTTATGCTTATATCATTAGGAATATTCTCAAGACCGAACAAGATGAATTAGAAATAAAAGCTCAGCATGATTAACATTGTATCACGAAATATTCTCCGTTTTATTTTCCTGGTGCTTTTTCAGGTTATTATTCTGAACAGTATAAATTTGGGAGGTTATATCAATCCTTATTTTTATGTATTGTTTATTTTGATGCTTCCTTTCGAAACGCCAAAATGGTTGTTGTTAATTTCTTCTTTTTTTCTTGGTTTCTCGATCGATATTTTTTCCGATACACCCGGGCTTCATTCAGCAGCATGTGTTTTCATGGCATACATGCGCCCATACATTCTTGGCGTGGTTACTTCAAAGCAGGAATATGAACTGGGTATTCAGCCGAACATCCGCGACCTTGGGTTTCGCTGGTTTTTTTCATACTCACTCATACTTGTGAGCATTCATCATTTAATTTTATTTTACCTGGAAGTGTTTAGTTTTCAAGAGTTTTTTCAAACCTTGCTGAGGACTTTTTTAAGCATAGCATTTACCGTGTTTCTGCTTATTCTGAGTCAATATATTTTATACCGGCCAAAGAAATAAAAAACTTTTTTATTTATTCCATATATTTTCCATCTTTCCAGGTTCCACGGTCTATTTTACCATTAGGCCATTTATAAACACCTTTACCATCCATAACATCATTTTTCCATTCGCCAGTATATTCAGCTTTGCTGGGCCATGAATACATCCCTTGTCCGTTTTTCTGTCCGGCTTTCCAACCTCCATCGTATTTTTCGCCATTGGCAAATGTTTGAACACCTTTGCCATCTTTTTTATTTTCTTTCCATTCACCAATATATTTATCGCCGTTGTTCAGGATCATGGTGCCTTTGCCATTCATTTTGCTGTTTTTCCATTCGCCTTCATATGTCCTGTCTTTCCAGATCATTTTACCAGTTCCCTCCATTAAATCATATTTCCATTCACCATCATATGATTTTCCATTTGGCCACGAATATTTTCCTTTACCATTTTTTTTATCGTCCTTCCATTCGCCCACATATTTTTCTCCGTTGGGCCAGGTATATGTTCCTGAACCGTTAATTTTTCCATCTTCCCATTCCCCTTCATATTTATTTCCATTTTCCCATATAAAAGTTCCCTTGCCGTCATCACAATCACCATTAGTACATTCCCCATCTGATTTTGAATTACTGCAATATATGGGCAACAAAAAGAATGCTGTGCAAATAAGCAAAACAGTAAATAAAATATTTTTCATACCATTCATTTATTAATCATATCAAAATTATGAAATTCTTTTTAACTCAA
>DAOQAK010000042.1 GCA_035353855.1 Bacteroidales bacterium
TTTAAGTTTTTTACATACCTTTGTTAATATCTATATTTTTACCGAACTATTATTTATTACAGTTGCTGCAAATAAAAACATTAAAATAAATAAAATTTTTGTTTTCATAGTTTTGCGCTTTATATTGTTTATACAGCAAAACAACAACACTATCATTGCAAAATAAATAAAATTCCGATAAGTTGGATTATTTAAGGAGTATAATTGATTTAATGTAGACTGAAATTATACCAATTGTTATACTCGTTCTTATCAGGTTTGAAAGGCAAAACTGTTTAGAACGAGTTATACCGTACAGAAAACAAAAAATATTTTTGCAAAACTCTTTTCTGTCGGTATAAATTAAAATTAAAGTAAAAAAGGATATCATTGAACAACGAACATTCTATTCAATAGAGCCGCTTAAATCAACAATCAGTGTGTTTTTATCATAGTATTCCTGGTTGTTTGATACAGTTATCCTGCCTTCAACATATGAATTAGCTGTTAATGTATCAAGATTTTTAATGTGCAATGCCAGGTATGAATGTTGTCGTGCTTTAAAATTATATGTCCATTCCACAGATGAAACAGTGTCGCATTTTAAACCGTCAACATTATAATAAGAGATACTAAACTTTTTGGAAGTTCCACTGGCTTTATAAAGCACTTTGTATTTTTTGGTCCACGGAAAATTATGGTCTTCGCAACTTGCGAGTAAAAAGATTGAAAATAATATAAAGATTATTTTTTTCATATGAATTGAATACGTCAAATGTAGAAAAATCTATTTAATCAACAAATTTTATTGAGAAAAATATTTAATAAAATCATATATACAGAAAGCGCTATATGTTAATTCTATATCTCATGAACATACGCTCCCGATTTCAATACTGCATAGCATGGGATGTCTATCGTTTTGCATTCGTTTAACCATGCTTCAGTTTTCTTCATTGAATTTGATGAATCTATTATTACCAGCCTAGGTTTATATGAATGAAGCAGGTTTGAAATATTGGTTTTAATATTTCCTGATAATATTAGATAATCCACGTTTAATCCTGAACTTGCAATACTTTGAAAGTTATATTCATTTACTATGGCAATTACTTTATCATAAAACCTGATAATATTATTTTTTATAAAAATAGTATGATTGGGATAATTAATAATAGTATCGGAAAGTTGTTTCCTGTTTATTATCAATGGTTCGTTCAAACGAAGTTTTATCCAGTTATTCTTTACATGTACTTCCAATAGTTTTGGATGTTGTTGTAATGATGAGTCGGTAATCAGGAAATGGTTTTTCCCTGATACCAGTTCAATAGCCATCGATTTGTTAATGTTGTAAACAAAAAACTTTTTCTGAGAAAAAGAACGATATTGTTTTATTCCTAATGAAACAAAAAATATAATGCTGAATATTAATGCGGTTTTCAGTAGTATACCTTTTTTCTTAAATAGAAACGCGATAATAAAAACAATAATGATGTAAAGCAATATGGTTTCCGTTATGTCAATTGACAATCCTTTTGTAATAGAATAGGGAAGGCTTTCAATATAGCGAATACTTGAGTTGAGTGCATTTAGCATTAATACAAAAACTTTTGAAAAATAAAATGCGATACTGCCGATTGGTGAAATCATTAGAACAAGCATTCCTGAATAAATAATTAAATTGGAAAGAGGAACCACAATTAAATTGGTGATAAGAAAATAATTTGGGAACTGATGAAAATATAAAATGCTTAAAGGGAATGTTGCTATTTGTGCGGCTAATGAAACAGAAATGATAAGCCATACCTGCTTAATTACCCAATTTGAAGGTTGCCATAACTCACTTATTTTTTTCTGTAATAAAATAATTCCGAAAACAGCAATGTACGAAAGTTGAAAGCCTACATCGGTTATGTATAGCGGGTTCAAGATGAGTAAAAATATTGCCGATACGATAAGCGTATTGTAAATGTTTGTATTTCTTTTCATCAATCTTCCAATAATGATAAATGAGATCATTGTTGCTGCACGGCATACTGCCGGCGATAATCCGGTTATAGCAGCATAGAACCAGATTAATAATATCAGAAGAATGTTTTTGAAATATTTCCCTTTTTTATAACGATCTAAAAATGCAAGAAGAAAATTCAATACAATGAAGATAATCCCGACATGCATTCCTGAAACGCTGAGTATATGTAAGGCTCCTGAGCCTGAGTACATGCATATTATATCTTGGTCAAGCTTGTCGGTGTAACCAAGTATCAATGCACCTGCAACAGCATATTCATCGCCATTCATTCCGAATGTTCTGAAAATAGTTAAAAATTTTTCGCGGATATTTAATGCGTATTCTTTTATAATATTTCCTTTGTTGATTTCTAATATTGCCCATTGCCCTGATTTTACATATGATTGTATGAATATCGACCGCATGGCAAGATAATTTTTGTAATCGAATTCTTCAGGGTTCCGGTTGCTTTTCACTTCAGTAAATGATGAAGAAATTATTAGCCGATCGCCATATTTTAGTTTTGATGCAGCGCTGTCTTTCTGGAAATAAGTCATTATTTTTCCTTCTATATTTTCCCATTTCCCATTTTCCTTAACAGCATTAACGGCAAGGATAACTTTATACGAGTTTGCTCTTTCTGAAACGGCTTCATCTATTGTAGCAATTATTGTATCGTGTGTTGCTTTACAATTCCTGAATTCAGAAGATTTATTATCGTTGATTAATTGGGGTATAGTAATGTTGCAGGCAAATAAAAAAATAACTGAAGTGAGTAATATGCCGAATATCCATCGGTTTTTATAATTTAAAGGCCATTGGTTAAATATTAGTGCAAGTGCTATTACCAGTATTTCTAATATAATTACAAAAGTTGCAGAAATATTAAACACTTCGGGGAATAGTATAGAAAGTATTATCCCTGTAAGAAAAGGTATAAATATACGGAGTAATGGAATTTGATTCCAGATGTTCATGCACGCAATTATTTCAGATCGGAAATATTGACCAATGAAACGTCTTTGTAATAATATTTGATAATATTTTTAAATGTCCATCCCAAATCAACCATGTGCATGGCGCCTTCCTGGCAAAGTCCAACACCATGACCATAACCACGGCCTTTGAACACAAGTGTATCGCCTTTATCTTCTATACTGAAATATGTTGATCTTAATTTCCAGTCAGTACGTATGGTCTTAAGCGGAATATTGGGATTATCATTAAAATTTATTTTTCGCTCTTTTTGAGAAAAAGTTTTGGCTTTTAAAACCATTGATGAATCACTAATTGGGTAACTGAATTTCTTGGCAAGATATTCAAGCCATTCTTTTGTAGGAATGTTTTTTTCCCAATGAGCCTGGGTTTGTTTTAAGCAAAAAGTATCTTTTATTGAACGCAGATAAGAAGTGGCTATTGACCATATATCTTCCGAGTTCACTGTTTCTCCGCCGCAGTTGGAATGAAAGGATGCGGAAATAGGTTTGTTGGTTTTGTCAATAATTATATCGCCTGCAGTTTGCGAAACAGCCATCATGATCATGCTGTTAGTGCAACGACCTTTGTATAATTGACAATGAACATTGTCGCAAAGGTTAAAACCTGATTCTTTTAAATGCTTACGAATGTTGCTGATTGCGTATGTTCGTGAAATGATAGCCTGGAGTTTTAAGTATTCAAGGTTTTTTTTAATGCCGCCTTCCGATTCAACAACACCGGCTATATAATGCTCTATATCTACTTTATTTATGATTTTTAAAATGCTGTCAGCAGCGGAAATGGTTATCCCGTCATCATATACGCGCTCCAGTAAGTTAGGTTCAAGAGGCGATAAAGTAAAAGTGTTAAGAAACCCTTCAGCAGAAAATGAAAGTATGCTGTAAGTGCCAAGGTCTTCGCCGGACTTTGAAATATTAATTTTTTCGCCAACAGCGGTAAGGATAACAGGATTATTTTTATAAAGATCGGCAATTTTAGTTTTGTTACTGTAAATAACATATTTCCCTGATAAGGGAGTGATCATTACTTTTTTGATTTCGGATGATGAATAAATGCATACATCTATATCTATAGCATTTGCTATTTGCGAAAAAAAAGTAATTATAATTACAAATATGTATGATATTCTTTTAATCAAATTCGCCTGCTTGAATTTTCAAAAATAGCGGAAGCATTTGATAAATCAAAAAATATTTTCTTAAAAAAACAGAAAAACGTTTTTTTAGTTTTGTAAAAATTGAGAAATTATTTGTGCGGCTTTTTCTGAAGCTCCTTTGCCGCCAAGTTTTTCGCGAAGAGCAGCAAATTCATTTTTCATTTTAAGAATATTCTCTTTGATAAATATTTTTTTCAATTCGCTAATAAGGTTTTCAGAGTTGAAGTCATTTTGGATTAGTTCTTTTACCACTTCTTTCTGCATGATAAGGTTTACCAAAGAAATATAATTAACCTTGATCAACTTTTTTGCAAGATGGTAAGAAATAAAAGAACCTTTATAACAAACTACTTCAGGAACTTCGAATAATGCAGTTTCCAGTGTTGCTGTTCCCGATGTTACCATTGCTGCATCAGAAATCATCAATAGATGATATGTTTGCCCGAAAATGATTTTAACAGGATAGCCCTTACATAGATTTTGATAAAAATCATATTCATGAGAATTAACGGCAGCTACAGTAAACTGAAATTCGGGAAAAGCTTTTACTGCTTTAAGCATTTCGGGAAGCATTTTTATTATTTCCTGTTTCCTGCTTCCCGGAAGTATTGATATTACAGGTTTTTCATTAAATCCAAAATCTTTCCTTATTTCGGAAATATCTTTTTGATTTATTTGTGATATAGCATCAAGCAAAGGATGTCCTACAAAGTCAACAGAAAAATTAAAGCGCTGATAAAATTCTTTTTCAAAAGGTAATATCACCAGCATTTTATCTACAGTTCTTTTTATTTTATGAACACGCGATTGTTTCCATGCCCATATTTGCGGAGAAATATAATACACAACTTTATATCCGGCATGTTTGGCAAACTCTGCAATACGTAGATTGAACCCCGGGTAATCAACAAGTATGATTACATCCGGTTTGAAAGAATTGATATCTTCTTTGCAGAAACGGATATTTTTCATAATGGTGCTTAGATTCATCAGCACCTCTATGAATCCCATGAATGCAAGGTCTTTGTAATGTTTTACCAGTTCTGCTCCCTGGGCTTTCATCAAATCACCACCCCAGCACCTGACGTGAGCATTGCTGTCGATTTTTTTTATTTCGGCAATTAGGTTCGATGCGTGTAAGTCGCCCGATGCTTCACCGGCTATGATGTAATATTTCACAAAAATTATTTTATTAAATATTCATTCACGAAAAATGCGATAATAAAGATAAAGGTAACTAAAAGCAATCCTTTTCCTGTTTTTTCGTATTTCAATTTTACTAAGTAATAGCGCATAGCCAGAATACTTACAATGATTGACGTTAGCTGCATTGTTGAAGGTGTGAGAAGAACATACATTTCGAAAATATTTCGAATAAGTAAATCAATAGAATATATTATTCCATATAAAATACAAGGAGCAACAATTCCTATGATCAGTCCAAGCGTAAATGAATTTTGATTAAATATTTTTTTTATCATTCTTCAATGTTTTTTAAATAAGGAATGGCATGGTGTGCAGTAAAATCATATAATACAGGAACTACCGAAATATAACCGTTTTTCAAAGCCCATTCATCGGTATCTTTACCTTTATCGTTATTAATGAATTCTCCGGTAAGCCAGTAATAGCTTTTGTGATGAGGGTCTTTGCGTTCGTAGTATTCATCATCCCAGTATGCGATGGCTTGCCTGCATATTTTTATTCCTTTTATCTTTTCTATCTTGGGGATGTTTACATTCAGGCATGTTCCTTTGGGTAACCCGTTTTGCAGCACATTCCGGGCAATAGTAAGAATTTGTTTTTCACATGGAGTAAAATCAGCTTCGAAAGAATAATCGAGTATTGAAAAACCAATGCTCGGAATATTTTCAATAGCTCCTTCAAGGGCTGCTGACATGGTTCCAGAATAAATTACATTTATTGATGAATTAGAACCGTGGTTAATTCCCGAAACAAGCATATCCGGTTTCTTGAAAAGAATTTTATCAACGGCAAGCTTTACACAGTCAACAGGTGTTCCGCTGCAACTGTATTCAATATGCCTGCCATCAATATTGATTTGTTGTAATCGTAAAGGAGTGGCTATAGTGATGGCATGTCCCATTGCTGATTGCGGTTTGTCGGGCGCTACCACTACTACATCGCCAAGTATACGCATAAGTTTTATCAACTGCCTTATTCCTGGCGACATGATGCCATCATCATTAGTAATAAGAATTACAGGCTTTTTTTCTTTTTTAGTTTTCGTCATTTCTTATCATTCATATAATGTAACAAATATACTTGAATTTTATTTTAGTGAATTGATTTTTTTATTCCAGAATATTATTATAGGTTTATTTATTAAAAATTATATTTGTAACGAACATTTTAATATTAGAATCTATGAAAAAATATTTTCTTATTCTATCCATGTCATACCTTATTTCTAATATGGTATATGCCTATTCGGGACAAGTTTTAAAAACATATGATACGCCTGGGAAATTTACTACAGGCTTAACTTATGATGGAAAATATATTTGGTTATCCGACAGGAAAGATGATAAAATTTATTGTATTGACACGACTAACGGGAAAGTTATACGATCGATAAAATCGCCTGCATACTGGCCAACAGGTTTAGCCTGGGACGGTGAAGCATTATGGAATGCCGATATACGCGGTGGAATTCCAATGGCTGAAAATTATGTGGGAAAAATTTATCGTATTGATCCTGCTGACGGAACTATTTTACGTACTTTGCCTGCTCCTTCCAATTCTCCTATAGGGTTGGCTTGGGACGGAAAATATTTGTGGTGTGCCGATAACGAATCGGATGAAATTATTCAATTCGATGCAGATGATGGAACTACAATTAAAACCATAAAATCTCCGGCATCCGATCCCAACGGTCTTGCATGGGATGGAAAATATTTATGGGTTTCCGACAGGATTACTAATGAAATTTATATGGTCGACCCTGAAACAGAATGTGTCATTATTATTACTGATGCACCGGGAGCCTATACGAATAGTTTATGTTTTGATGGGAAATATTTATGGGCAGCCGATATCCAGGAAGATAAATTATATCAATTGAAAGCAGTTGATGATGACAATTTTCGTATATATAACGAGCGAAAATCGAAAGTTACATATACATTTACATTAACAAATTTTGGCCCGGGCAATGTTAAAACATTTGATGTACATCTTGCTATGCCTGTCGATAGAGTAAACCAGAAAATCACCGGGAACATTTCCTATGCTCCGAATTATAATGAAGTTACTACTGATCAATGGGGACAAAAAACAGCACATTATAAATTTACTAATATTAAAACAGGCGACAGTAAAGAAATCAAAATGATTTCAACAGTTACCACTTATGATGTACGCTATTTTGTTTTTCCCGAAAAGGTTGGTTCATTATCAGTAATACCTGATAGCATTAAAAGTAAATATCTTGTGAATGATGAGAAATTTAAATATGATGACCCTTATATTCAAAGCGCATTGAAGGATGCTATTGGTTCTGAAAAAAATCCTTATTGGATAGCACGAAAAATTTATAATTATATTATTGCAAATATGTTTTATGAAAGGGTGGGTGGCTGGAATACAGCACCAACAGTGTTGAAACGAGGGAATGGTTCCTGCTCGGAATATACCTTCGTATATATTTCGATGTGCAGGGCTGCTGGAATACCCGCTCGTTATGTGGGTTCTGTAGTAGTTCGAGGCGATGCAGCTTCAATGGATGATGTATTTCATCGATGGGTTGAAGTTTATTTACCGGGTTATGGTTGGATTCCTGTTGACCCCAGTGGTGGCGATAATGATTCTCCACGTGAGCAGGCAGATTCGTTTGGTGCATTATTAAATAGATTTTTTATTACAACTCAAAGTGGTGGCGATTCGGAAACAATGGGGTGGAATTATAATTCTAATGAATTTTATACTACAGAACCGAACACAAATATTGTTTTTGAAAACTTTGCTGAATGGGAACCCTTGAAATAATTTAAAATGGTATCTTCGTTAAAAAAACAAATATGGCAAATGATAATGATAAAATTATTGAATTTGTAAAACATATCAATAATCATAATGTTGAAGAGATTGCTGCGTTTTTGAGTGATGATCATTGTTTTATTGATGCATATGGGCAAAATATTATTGGAAAAGATAAAATGAAAAAGGCATGGGAAGTTTATTTTGATTGGTTTCCCGATTATGTAATTAATATCTCTGAAATTATTGCCGGCTCACAATGTACAGCTATGTTTGGATATGCTTCAGGTACATATAAAGGTGCAAAAGATAAAATGAATTCAAATTACTGGCGACTTCCTTCTGCGTGGAAAATAATTGTTGAGAATAATAAAATTAAACATTGGCAGGTATACTGTGATACTAAAATTCCTAATGATAGAATTCAGAACTATCTTAAGGTTTAATAATTTTTGAGTTCCTCTTTAAGTTGTTTTACAACTTCATCAGAAATGATTTTAATTTCATTTAATATTTTTTCAATTTCCGGCTTTCTGTTGAAATCATTATAGGCTTCAGTACTTGCAAGTAAGGAATGTAAATTTTGAATTTGGAATAATTGTGCTGAAGTTTTGTATTTATGGGCTATTTGTTTTAATGTGGTTATATCTTCATTTTTTAAAGCAGTATCCATATCATGAATAAAAGTATCAGCCTGGCTAAGGAACATATGTATCATTTCAGTAATGAAAGTAGCATCTCCACCTGATAAATCTATCAGGTTTTCCATGCTATATAATTTTTTATCATCCATACAAAATAAAAAAAGCTCCACTAACGGGAGCTTTAAGCGGTCCGGACGGGACTCGAACCCGCGACCCCGTGCGTGACAGGCACGTATTCTAACCAACTGAACTACCGAACCATTAAATAATGAACTCTTGAATTAAGGATTGCAAATGTAATATAATTTTTATTATCAGCAAAAAAATATTCATAGTTTGTTAAATTTTATAATTTCAGTACTAAAGTCCAAATATTTAAGGTGTCAAATAACTCCGCCCTTAAGGGCGTAGTTATGGAAAATAACCACAAATAAAGGGCTTCATCCCTGAAATAATAGTATTAAAAATAAAATAGAATGTTTTTTAATAAAATTTAAATAACCTCACTGTATATGTAAAATTTTTTTTGAAGGCAACTTTTTTAAAAAATAAGCGTCATTATTATGAACTGTTTAGCAGGAATTGTTAATATGTGTTAATATTAATAATTTTGGTCGAAAATAATTTTTTTTAGTTAATTTTGTAATTGTGTTATTTTGTTCTTTTTTATTTAAAGGTATAATTTTTGAAGAGAAGGAAAAAATATTTATAAATTGTTAATTATGAAAAGAGTAATTTTAACTTTAGTATCCGTGTTTTTTGTGTTGTTTATAGCTAATGCTCAAACTACAACTGCTCCTTCAGAAAATGCTTCAGGTGCAGAAATAAAATTTGATAATATTGTTCATGATTATGGAACCGTTCAAAAAGGTGCAGATGGAAAATGTGAATTTGTTTTTAAAAATACGGGTACTGAACCTTTGATCCTTTCGAATGTTACCACATCTTGTGGTTGCACTGTACCATCTTGGCCTAAAGAACCAATTCTTCCTGGTAAAACAGGTGCAATTAAAGTAACTTATACTAAAATGAATACTCCTGGAACCATCAGTAAACAAATTACAGTAAATTCCAATGCCAGTAATGGAACAATTGTACTAAGTATTAAAGGTCTTGTTGTAGATAATACACCAGCTACTAATAATGCAGACAAACCGGCAAATGAAAAAGCAACGCCATTGAAATAATCCCAAAATTTTAAAATTTGATAAATATGAAAAAGGTCACTTTATTATTAATGTTTGCATTTGTCATGTTCATGGTTACGAATGCACAAACTGAAACAAAGACTTCTACAGAGCAGACAGCTACCAATGGACCAGTAATTACTTTTCAAAACCTTGTTCACGATTATGGAACAGTTCAGAAAGGTTCAGATGGGAATACAGAGTTTAAATTCACTAATACTGGTAATGAGCCTTTGGTTCTTACCAATGTTACTACCAGCTGAGGCTGCACTATATCGGCTTGGCCGAAGGAACCAATTTTACCTGGAAAATCAGGAGTTATAAAGATTAATTATACCAAAATGAGTAGTCCGGGAAATATCAGTAAACAAATTACTGTTCTTTCTAATGCAAACAATGGTACTATTGTTTTAAGCATTAAAGGTACCGTTGTTGATAATACAACAAATACTACTCCTGAAAAACCAGTAAACGAAACAGTTACTCCTTTGAAATAAAATTCAGAAGAAGCAGTTTTTGAATTAACAAAAAATATATCTTTGTCCCGATTATTCGGGACTTTTTTATTTATATTATATACTATGCCACAAATATCACAAAAAGGCTGCATGATGCCGGCCTCACCAATTCGAAAACTTGTTCCTTTTGCTGAAGAAGCAAAAAAAAGAGGAATAAAAATTTATCATCTTAATATCGGACAACCTGATATTGAAACGCCTGAAATAGCTATGAATGCTATTCGCAACACCGATTTAAAAGTGGTTGAATATAGCCATTCTGCAGGAATTCCTTCATACAGGAAAAAACTTTGCGAATATTATAAGCGTTTTAATATTGATATAACTCCGGACGAAATTATTGTAGCAAATGGCGGTTCAGAAGCAATTTTATTTGCATTACAAACTTGCCTGAATCCAGGTGAAGAAATTATTATTCCTGAACCTTTTTATGCTAACTATAATGGATTTGCTGTAAATTCAGGTGTTACCGTAAAGCCTATCAATTCATCTATTGAAACTGGTTTTGCTCTTCCTCCGATTGCTGATTTTGAAAAATCAATAACACCAAAAACCAAAGCTATTATGGTGTGCAATCCAAGTAATCCAACAGGGTATCTTTATTCAAAAGAAGAACTGGAACTGCTCAGAGATATTGTAAAAAAACATGATCTTTATCTTATGTCAGACGAAGTTTACAGGGAATTCTGTTATGATGGTAAAGTTCATTATTCTGCTATGAATTTGAAGGGTATTGAAGAAAATGTGATTCTTCTCGATTCTATTTCTAAGCGATACAGTGCATGCGGTGCGCGCATAGGGACATTTATAAGCAAGAATAAAGAAGTGATGAAAACTGCGATGAAATTTGCGCAGGCAAGATTAAGTCCTCCAACTTTTGGACAGATTTTAGCTGAAGCTGCTATTGATACTCCTAAAGAATATTTTGATAAAGTGCTCAATGAATATATTGCACGAAGAAATATTGTTGTGGAATCGATAAATAAAATGCCTGGATGTTATTGTCCTAAACCGAGTGGTGCATTTTATGCTGTAGCAAAACTTCCAATAGATAATTCAGATAAATTCTGTCAGTGGTTACTTGAAGATTTTAATTATGAAAAGCAAACGGTAATGTTAGCTCCGGCAACAGGGTTTTATTCTACACCAGGTTTGGGTAAAGACGAGGTTCGTATCAGTTATGTGTTGAACCTTGAATCGCTTAAAAATTCAATGAAATGCCTTGAGGAAGCGTTAAAGGTATATCCGGGGAAAAAATAATTATTGAAACTTTTTTTATAAAAAGGCTGAATGTTTTATTCAGTCTTTTTTATTTACAGCAAGTTTATTTAATTTTTGGTATCTAATATTTTGTATATTTGTAAAAGATAAAAATTTGTAACCCAAAAACACATGAAAAAATATTTACTCTTTTCAATAATTATAATTGGAATATTCATTACCAACATTGTTCGTTCACAAGATGAATTACAACCAAAGATTGATTCAATTATACTTAAAAAGATAAAATCTGAAAACAAAACAGAATTTGTAGTAGTCTTGAAAGACCAGGCGGATGTGAGTGGAGCTTATAAACTTAAAACTAAAGAAGAGAAAGGTCAGTATGTATATGATTTGCTTACTGAGAAAGCTTCGCAAACGCAGTCAGAAGTTTTAAATATAATTTACGATAGCAAAGCTGAATTTCAATCATTCTGGGTTGTTAATGCAATATGGGTAAAAGGAAATGTTGATTTGGTAAATAAAATTGCAAAGCTCGACTGTGTAAGAGAAATTATTGATAATGCTACTTATACTTTTCCTAAACCTATATTCGAAGAGACAAATAATATTGACGATACTAAGGCTGTAGAGTGGGGTATATCTCAAACCAAAGCTGATCAGGTTTGGGCACTGGGATTCACAGGACAAGGTGTAGTTGTTGCCGGTGAAGATACAGGTTATGATTGGACGCATACGGCAATAAAAGGTAAATACCGTGGATGGAATGGATCAACTGCCGATCATAACTACAACTGGCATGATGCAATTAAAACGGGTAATGGCGGGAGTTGTGGAGTGAATTCACAAGTTCCCTGTGATGATAATTCTCATGGAACACATACTATGGGAACAATGGTAGGTGATGATGGTGCGACAAATAAAATTGGTATGGCTCCAGGTGCTAAATGGATTGGATGCCGTAATATGGACCAGGGCGCAGGTACATTAACTTCATACATTGATTGTTTTCAATTTTTCCTGGCTCCAACAAAATTAGATGGAACTGCTGCCGATGCTACAAAAGCTCCACATGTAATTAACAACTCATGGGGCTGTGACGGTACTGAGGGATGCAATAGTTCGAATTATGCAACTATGGAAACGGTAATTAATAATTTAAAAGCTGCAGGTATAGTGGTTGTGGTATCAGCAGGTAATGATGGCTCTGATTGTTCAACCATTACAACACCGGCTGCTATATATGACAATAGTTTTGTTGTAGGTTCAACAACCAGCAGCGATGCAATTTCTTCATTTAGTAGTCGCGGGCCTGTTACAGTTTATACATCAACAATGGTAAAACCAGATATTAGTGCCCCGGGTTCAAATATAAGGTCGTGCGTGCCCGGAGGTTCTTATTCAACAATGAGCGGAACAAGTATGGCTGGTCCTCATGTTGCAGGTATGGTGGCATTAATAATTTCTGCAAACCCTTCACTGGCAGGTAATGTAGATTCTATAGAATCGGTAATTAAACATTCTGCAGTACATTTAACAAGCACTCAAACATGCGGTAGTGTTTCGGGTTCGACCATTCCGAATTATACTTTTGGTTATGGTCGTATTGATGCACTGGCTGCTGTAAATGCTGTTTTGACTTCATTACATGAAAATGTAAAACCCCAAATTATTGTGAATACTTATCCTAATCCGATTACTGAAAATGTAACATTTGCAATTACAAATTTGAATGAACCTGTAAAATTTCAATTGTTTGATATCACCGGACAAAGCATTATTACTGAAATGTGGGATAATGTAATTACACAACATGAGCTTGATTTATCAAATCTTTCTTCGGGAGTTTATTATTATAAACTATCTAATGATAACGATAATTTTGAAGGAAAACTTTTGAAAGTAAAATAATAAATTGCTGAAAAATATTGAAAAGACTGGAGTTTAGGTGCTCCAGTCTTTTTTGTTTTCTTTATTAAATATTTTTTTTGTTATATCATTTACTTCATTGAAAGAGTGCGTGTGTGAAATGATTTTAAATATTTTTTCTGATTCCAAAAACCTTTTGCTGAAAAATTTCCAGTAATCTTTTATTTTATTCATCAGCTGTTTTTCTGTTTTATGAATTTTTAATTGATGATAAATTTCGAGAATAAAATTCAGAAAAATTTCATTTTGCTTTTCATCTGATAAATTTTGTTTTCCCTTAATTAATGAAGGAAGTAGTGGATTCAGTAAAACACCTCTGCCAATCATCCATGTTTTCATTTCAGGATATATTTTCTGAATATTTTGAAAATCATTTAAATTGAAAATATCTCCGTTATAAATGATTTTATGTTTTATTAACGGAATGCATTTCTGCATAACGTTATGATGTATTTCCCCTTCGTACATCTGCGATGCAGTGCGGGGATGAATAATTATATTTTCTAAAGGATAATCATTTAATATAGGAATCAATTGAAAAATGTCATCTGTGTCATTTAACCCAAGCCTTAATTTTATTGATAATTTCTGAGGAATATGAGGGATAACTTTTTCTAAAATTTCATTTACTAATTCAGGAAATGGTAATAATCCTGAACCTCTTTTTTTCTTTGTAATATTTTTTATCGGGCAACCTAAATTCCAATTAATAATATTGTATCCCCAATCATTAAGTATTGACGCCATTTGTATGAAATGCTCGGCATTATTCCCAATAAGCTGTGGAATTACAGGCATGGTATGATTATTCTCAGGAAGCACATCTTTTGCAATTCGCAAAATCCCGTTTTTACCTTTAGCCATAGGGATGAAAGGACTTACAGCTACATCAATGCATTCGTAATATTTGCTGTAAGCATTACGATAAATAAAATCGGTGTATCCTTGTAATGGCGCCAGGTAAATCATTTAAAAGTATCGTTATTACTGACAAAGATAAGAATCAAATTAGTTCGGATTCAAAATAATTTTTATAGTTTAGAATAATGTTTAATTTTAACAAAAATGCATAATTATGTTGAATTTTTATAATTCTTTTTCTGTGATTTAAATTAAATCTACTTTTGAAAACATTTTTAAATATTCAATAGCAAACAAACTATGAGACTAGGTATAATAGGATACGGAAGAATGGGTAAAATTGTTGAACAAATTGCAATTCAGCGAGGCCATAAAATAGTTTCGATTATTGATGTTGGTAGAAATGATAAGATTATTGAAGAAGCAGATTGTTATATCGATTTCTCGGTAGCAGAGGCTTTGGGAAAAAATGTTAATTTACTTTGTGAATTGCAGGTACCTGTTGTGATAGGTGTAACAGGATGGAATAAAAATATAAATGAATACACACAATTATTTTTAAATAAAAAAAATGTAGGAATCTGGAGTGGTAACTTTTCATTAGGCGTTAACCTGTTCTGGAAGGTTATTAAACAATCGACTGCTACATTTGATAAGTTTGCTAATGAATATGATATTCTTCTTCATGAGTTTCATCATAAGAATAAGGTTGATTCGCCTTCAGGTACTGCAATTCAAACAGCAAACTTTATTTTAAATGCATCATCGGTGAAAAACGAAATTATTACCGAAACGCTACAGCGAAAGCGGAAAGATAATGAATTACATGTTACATCAACTCGTGGAGGTGCAATACCCGGAACGCATACTGTAATTTTTGACAGCAATTTCGATACGGTAGAAATTACACACACCGCACGTTCAAGAGAAGGTTTTGCATTAGGTTCTGTGATTGCTGCCGAAAAGATAAATATACTGAAACCGGGATTACATAATTTTTCTGAAATTTTCGATACCATAATTTAAACCCAAATCATAAATCAAAAAATAAAAAGATGAAAAAAGTTTTTCAAGGTACTTATACAGCTGTTATCACACCTTTTACTAATGATAATAGAACCGATTGGCCGGCGTTTGAAAGAATAATTGAACAGCAGATAGCCGGTGGAGTTGAAGGTATTGTATTTATGGGCACAACTGGCGAAAGTCCGACCCTGAGCGAAGCCGAGCATGCAGAAATATTAACCCGCTCTGCAAAAATTGTTAACAAACGTTGCCAGGTTATTCATGGCATTGGTTCAAATAACACAAACACTGCTATAACACTTGCTAAGGAAGCTGCTCATGCTGGCGCTGACGGACTGCTTGCTGTTGTGCCTTATTACAATAAACCAACACAGGAAGGATTATTACGCCATTTTACCGCAATTGCAAATACTACCGATGTTCCAATTATTATATACAACATTAAAGGTAGAACCGGTATCAATATGGAAACTTCGACATTATTGAAGTTGGCTGAACATAAAAATATTGTTGCAGTAAAAGAAGCCAGTGGCGATGTGTCGCAAATGATAGATGTTATCAATAAAACTCCAGGTGATTTTTCTGTTCTTGTTGGCGATGACGGATTGATACTTCCATTTATGGCTTGTGGTGGCGATGGTGTTATTTCGGTAATATCGAATTGCGCACCACGTGCAACATCAGATTTGGTGCGTATCTGCTTAAGAGGCGATTATCAAACTGCACAAAGATTATTCTACAGGTTGCTTGATATTATGAAAGTAGCTTTCATTGAATCGAACCCTATTCCAATTAAAGAAATCATGTCGATGTTGGGGTATTGTTCACCAAACTTTAGGCTGCCGCTTTGCAGGGCTTCTGAAGGTTCAATGAAAAAAATTGCAGAGATTGTAGAATATATTAAATCAATAGAGAAACCCATATAGTTTTTTAGTGATTTATATTTTTTTTAGCCGTTGATGCTGGGGATTATGGGTTTTTTTAGGTTTTTCCAGTTATCAACGGCTTTTAATTTGACTTTATGAAATAATACTGATTGTATATATGCTATAGCCCAATAAATTGTACTATAAAATCTATGTCATCGGCATAACCATTGTGAAAATTAAAATATCCTTTTGGTTATTTTAAATTAACGATTGGTATAAAATAAATTATCCCGTTAAAATTCTATTTCGTAAGTTTGCAGCATTAAGTAATAATGTTATGAAGAATGATGCAATACTCTTAAACCATGGCAGTGGCGGGAAAATGACACATGAACTGATAGGTGATTTATTTGTCAGATATTTTGATAATGAAATTTTGCAAAGCCAAACCGATTCTGCGATATTAAATATTGATAGCAGACTTTTAGCTTATACCACTGATTCGTATGTTGTATCCCCAATTTTTTTCCCGGGTGGAAATATTGGTAAACTGGCTGTTTGTGGCACGGTGAACGATATTTCGGTTTCGGGTGCTACTCCACTTTATTTGAGCTGCGGATTTATTTTAGAAGAGGGTTTGCTCTTTTCAGAGCTTGAAACTCTTGTAAAATCAATGGCTGAGGAAGCAAAGAAAGCGAATGTGAAAATTGTTACCGGTGATACAAAGGTTGTAGATAAAGGAAAATGCGATAAAATTTTTATCAATACTTCCGGAATCGGAATGCTTGACGAGAAAAGAAAAATGATAAGTTTTGGAAATAAAATAAAAACCGGCGATAAAATTATTGTCAACGGAACCATTGGCGACCATGGAACTGCAATACTTTGCGCACGAAATAGTATTGAATATACCAACAGCGTTCATTCGGATTGTGCTTCATTAAACAAAATGATTGCGAAAGCACTTTCTGTTTCTGATAAAATAAAATTCATGCGCGATGCTACACGTGGAGGATTAGCAACGGTTTTATGCGAGCTTGCCGAGAAACATAATTTGGGTGTTGAACTTACTGAAGAATTGATTCCTGTTCAGGAAAGTGTTCGCGGACTTTGTGAAGTTTTTGGTTTCGACCCGATGTATATGGCTAATGAAGGCAAGGTTGTGATGATTGTTGCTGATGAAGATGCTGAAAAAATTATTGCAGAATTAAGGAAAGATGAGTATGGCAAGAATGCCGCAATCATTGGCGAAATCACAAATAAAAATAATAAGATGGTTGTAATGAATACCGGAATCGGTGGAAGAAGAATTATTGATATGCTTGCAGGAGAGCAATTACCCAGGATTTGTTAAACGGAAAAATGTTTAATTATTAATGCTAAATTTTAAATTTTTGAAGCAAGTGAAAAATCAATAAACTAACTCTAAACATCTAACTCATAATTAAAAATGCACGAATTAAGTATAGCGCAAAATATTATTGAAATTGTAGCTGAATATGCCGAAAAAATGAATGCACAACGTGTTACAGAAGTATTAATTGATGTTGGTGCAGTTTCAGGTGTAATTCCCGAAACACTTGAATTTGCTTGGGATTTATCGGTGAAAAACACTATAGCTGAGGGAGCTATTTTAAAAATAAATTTTATTGAACCCAAGGCGGTATGCCTTGATTGTAAAAAAGAATTTAAACTTGATGATATTTTCACGATATGTACTTATTGCAATAGTACCAATTATGATATTGTACTTGGAAAAGAATTGAAAGTAAAATCAATAAAAATTGAGTAAATTTGTATCTAAATAAAAATAAACGATATGTGTGGAACTTGTGGATGCGGTCAGCCTGATGACCACGTAACAATAAGAAAACCCGGTGATGAAAATCACCATGAACATAATCATGAATTTAAACATAAACACAATCATGAACATGATGATGGAATTCATAAACATAGTCATCACCATAAATTCAAACATTCGCATTCACATGATGATCAAGAACACTCGCATGAATTCGAACATGAACATATTGAACATGAGCATGACCACGAACATTCTCACAGCCATGAAATAAAAATTGAACAAGATATCATGCATAAAAATGATATGCTTGCCGAACGTAACCGCGGATATTTTGAAGCAAAGAATATTTTTACATTGAATTTGGTAAGTTCGCCCGGCTCAGGAAAGACAAGCCTTTTAGAGCGTACAATAAACGAACTGAAAAGAGAAATGAAGTTTTATGTGATTGAAGGTGATCAGCAAACCATGAATGATGCCAATCGTATCAATGCAACTGGCGCTCCTGTGATTCAGATAAACACAGGAAATGGTTGCCACCTTGATGCCGAAATGATCAATAAGGCTGTAAAGAAACTGGATGTTGCTGAAAAATCAGTTTTGATTATTGAAAATGTTGGAAACCTTGTTTGCCCGTCGTTATTCGATTTGGGCGAATCGAAGAGAGTGGTTGTGATAAGTGTTACGGAAGGTGAAGATAAGCCAATAAAATATCCGAATATGTTTATGACTTCAAACCTTTGCATCATCAATAAAACCGACCTTTTGCCATATGTTGATTTCAATGTGGAAAAAGCTAAAGAATATGCTTTACGTGTAAATCATCATCTTGAATTTATTGAGTTGTCAGTAAAATCAGGCGAGGGGATGAGTAAATGGTATGAGTGGCTGAAAAAGAATTTATAAAATCTGTTCAAAATAAATTATTAGAATTGATAAGATAAGTGTTATCAATGTTACGATAATTCCTGCTTTAAAGAATTCCATAAATTTAATTTTTACTTTTTGTTTCTCTGCCGATTCAATAACGATCAGGTTTGCCATGGCTCCTATGATTGTCGCATTACCTGCAAGAGTTGATGCTGATGCAAGGGAAAGCCATAACATATCGCTGCCTGCAGCTTTCATAAAAGGAAGAAGTACAACTGTCAATGGAACATTGCTCACTATTTGAGAGCCTATAAATGAAATTCCATGGATAACCATAATTCCATTTAAATCATCAGTAAGCGGATAGCGGCTGACTAAATTTGATAACAATCCGGTTTTGTGAATTCCTTCCACAACAATAAATAAGGAAGCAAAGAAAAGAAGCAAAACCCAGTCGATTTGTTTTATAACAAGCGACGGTTTTATCCTCCCGAAAATTAGTATGAGCGAACCTCCGGCCAGCGCAATTAATGGGATAGATAAGTTTATAATATTACTAAGAAAAAATAATACTATTACAAAAATGAAAACAGGAACAGATGTTTTCATGGAAGAATAGTTATAACCGAAATTATTTTCCTGAAAAACTAAAGTCTGCTTAATCCGGAAACAAGAGGGGTACAGCCATCTAATGATAATTATAATTACAATCATACTTAATATAGAAACCGGAAGTAAATGAAGTAAAAAATTATTATAAGTGATTTCGCTGTTTAACCCGATGAGCATATTCTGCGGGTTTCCTGTGATACTCATAGCGCTTCCTGCATTCGAAGAAAGAATTTCAGCGATAAGATAGGGGATAGGATTAATCCCCGACGACTGGCAAATCATGATTATCACAGGTGTGAATATCAATACTACCGCATCATTTACTAAAAATGCACTGGCAACACCTGTAATAAAAACTACGATAACAAGAAGTTTAGTTTGATTTCCTGCAAATGAAATTGTTTTATGTGCAATCAATGAAAAGAATCCATCAAGCTGAAGTGTTGAAATAATTATCATCATTCCCAATAGCAATGTTATTGTATTGAAATCGATTGCGAGAATGGCTTCATTAAATGTAAGTACACCGAAAATAACCATAGCAACAGCGCCGAAGAATGCAGCAGAAGGCCTGTCGATATTCATTTTTGGCAATCGTGTAAAAATAATACCGATGTATGTAAGTATAAAAATGATCAGTGCTATTAATTCAATTCTTTCCATGATGTTAAATGTTATGCGAAAGTAAAAAAAAGCGGCATCCGAAGGATGCCGCTTTTTAAGAAAATTATGATTTTTATTTACAATATTTGGTGATCATTTCATCAGCTTTTTCATAACCAAGTTCTTTTGCTTTATTAAAATCAGCGCAAGCCTCGGTTTTCATTTTTAATGCATTATATGCTTTGCCACGATTGTTGTATGAAGCTCCATCCTGTGGTTTTAGCTCAATAACTTTTGTGTAATCGTTTTTAGCACCTTCATAATCTTTTTGTATATATTTTATTGTAGCCCTGTTGTTATATGCAAGAACATAATCCGGTTTAATCTCGATACTTTTACTGTAATCTTCTAAAGCACCGGTAGTATCAGTCGTATTGTATTTACACCTTCCTCTAAAATTAAACGCTTCATAAAAATCGGGTTTCAATCCTATTGCTGAAGTATAATCAGTAATTGCTGCAGTAAAATCTTTCTTCAGGTTTTTCATATTAGCTCTTTCAAAATAAGCTTTTTCTGAACTGGGTTTTAATTCAATTACTTTTGAATAGTCAGCAATGGCACCATCATAATCGTTCAATGCTTTTTTTGCTTCAGCTCTTCCTGTGTAATAATCTGCATTATCATTTTTATTTGATATGGCGCTGTCGTAATCAGGTAATGAACCTTGGAAATCTTTGTTTAGTCTTTTGCATGTTGCTCTATAAAAGTATGCACTGGCAATATTTGTAGCAATACCAGAGCCTTTTGTAATAGCACCGCTGAAATCGGTAATCGCATTAGCGTAATCTTTTGCTTTGTATTTGGCAAGACCTTGATCATAGTATGTTTTAAATGAAGTGGTGTCTTGAGCATTCATGGTTAATACAATGCTGATAAGAAACACAGATAAAAATAGCCTCTTTAAAGTTAAAGTTCTCATGGATTTGGGATTTAAAGGTTAAACATTAATAACGACAAAAATCAGAAAATAATATTAAATATAAAAATAATGACAAAAAAATTAACAAATTTTATACCGTGAAAGTATATTTATTCTTCCTTTATCATTTTTTGAAGTGCAAACATTTCGTCTCTAATCCTTGCTGCTTCTGCGAAATCAAGCTCTTTGGCAGCTTTTTCCATTGCCTTTCTTACTTGCGAAATATTTTTTTTGATTTGTTCCTTACTCATATATTTTATCACCGGGTCAGCTGCGATATCGAAGTCCTCTTTTTCAATATATACTTTTGGAGATTTATTTTTATCCATTACACTGGTCTGTCCAATTATCGATTCAGTTGATTTCATGATTTGTTCAGGAGTAATATTATTTTCTTCATTGTATTTAAATTGTTTTTCACGTCTTCTGATTGTTTCGTCAATAGTGCGTTTCATTGACTGTGTGATTTTGTCGGCATAAAAAATCACTTTACTGTTTAGGTTACGTGCAGCACGTCCTGCGGTTTGTGTAAGTGATCTTTCTGAACGTAAAAACCCTTCTTTGTCGGCATCTAAAATTGCAACTAATGAAACTTCAGGCAAGTCAAGCCCTTCACGTAAAAGGTTCACTCCGATAAGAACATCGTAAACTCCAAGTCTTAAATTGCGTAATATTTCAACGCGCTCAAGTGTATCTACATCAGAGTGAATATAACTACAACTGATATTAAGTTTTATAAGGTATTTTGAAAGTTCTTCAGCCATTCGCTTTGTAAGCGTTGTAACCAAAACTCTTTCTTTTATTGATATTCGTTTTTCAATTTCATCAAGCAAATCATCAACCTGGTTCTGACATGGTTTTACTTCAATTACCGGGTCAAGCAGGCCTGTAGGACGTATCAGTTGTTCCACCATTACGCCTTCTGATTTCTGTAATTCATAATCGGATGGAGTTGCACTTACAAAAATAACCTGGTTGATCATGGCCTCAAATTCATCAAATTTCAGAGGTCTGTTATCCATGGCTGATGGTAAGCGAAAGCCATATTCTACAAGTGTTTGCTTACGAGAGCGGTCGCCACCGAACATGGCACGAATTTGAGGAATGGTAGCATGACTTTCATCAACTACTAAAAGGTAATCGTCGGGGAAGCAATCAATAAGGCAAAAAGGACGGGAGCCGGGAATTCTTCCATCAAAATATCGTGAGTAATTTTCAATACCCGAGCAGTAACCCAATTCTTTCATCATTTCCATGTCGTATGTTACACGGTCTTCCAGTCGTTTTGCTTCAAATTCCTTTCCTGTTTCTTTAAAATAATTTACCTGCTTCAGCAGATCATCCTGGATTTCGTGAATGGCCAAATTCATTTTATCCTGTGATGTAACAAAAATATTTGCCGGGTAAATGCATAGGTTATCTGTTGAATCAATCGTCCTGCCATTGATTGGATCAAATGATTCAATGCTTTCGATTTCGTCACCAAAAAAACAAATATGATAAGCAATATCAGTATATGCCGGGAAAACATCAACGGTATCTCCTTTAACACGAAAATGCCCGCGATTAAAATTCAATTCATTTCTTGAATATAAAGCACTTACAAGTTGATGAAGCAATTTATTCCTGCTAATTAGCTCTCCTTTATTAATGCATATTCTGCCTGATTTAAAATCATCGGGATTCCCAATTCCGTATATACATGAAACGCTTGATACGACTATCACATCTTTTCTTCCTGATAGCAATGATGATGATGTACTCAGCCGGAGTTTTTCTATTTCATCATTAATGGATAAATCTTTTTCAATATAGGTATTCGTAACAGGAATGTATGCTTCGGGCTGGTAATAATCATAATATGAAACAAAATATTCTACAGCATTTTTTGGAAAGAACTGTTTGAATTCACCATACAATTGTGCTGCCAGCGTTTTATTATGACTAAGAATTAAAGTAGGCTTTTGTATTTGCTGAATAACATTAGCAATAGTAAACGTTTTCCCGGAGCCTGTAACACCAAGCAAAGTCTGGGCATAATCATTACGATTAATACCTTCCACCAGTTGCTTAATTGCTTCGGGCTGGTCGCCAGTTGGCCTGAAATCGCTGGTTAATTCAAAATCCACAATGTTCTGATAAAATACTTTTTACAAAGTTATTTATTTTTATCAATCTTTAGGAAACACTTAATAGGGTAATGATCTGACATTTGTTCATAGATGGTTTCATAATTATATGCACGAAATCCTTTACTATGCATTATGTAATCAATACGGAATGAAGGAAAATCTCCGGCATACGACTGGCCAGTACCGTTTCCGCTTTCAATAAATGCATCGGTGAGGGTTGACGATATTTTTTTGTAAGCATACGATACGGGTGTATCATTAAAATCACCACAAAGTATAATTGGGTATGGACATTTTGAAATATGTTCGGCTACTAAATCTGCTTGAGCTCCCCGTAAAATAAAAGCTTTTTTTAATCGTCTTAAAATCCTTTCAGAACCTTCTTTTGCTGTAACTTCTTTTTTCTTATCGTTTTGCGAGTGTTCTTTCTGGTTGTTAGCAAGAATATAATCTTCAGGCTGAAGTCTTATGGATTCAAGATGTACGTTATAAATCCTCACCGTGTCGCTATTTATGATCACATCAGTATAGATACAAATATTACCAGTAACTGTTTTAAAAGCGATGCTTCCTGTATCAATAATGGGATATGAAGTAAATGTTGCTATACCGAAATAATTTAATTTCCTGCTTTCTGAAGTATAGTAAATATTTGCATTCTTTGCTTTCAGAAATTTTTTTAATGTGTCGGTGGTATTAAATTTTTTTGTTACATCGTATACATATTCCTGTAAACAAAGAATATCTGGTTGTTCCTCTTCAAGCAAATTAAAAATTTGATTTTTAATACTGAAGTTATATTCCCATCGTTTTCCGTAATTATATAGGTCAAAATTCCTGACATTAAATGATGAAACTTTAATTGCATCGTACAATTCTTTTTCATTATATACTTTACTTGTTTGGATATATTTGAAAACATTGTTAATACCTATGATTATAACAAATGCTGAAAGCAGAGCGTATTTCTTCCTTACAAGAAGCCAAAAAATGATAAATAAAAAATTTGCTAGAAAAATAATTGGGTAAGCAATGCCGAGAAAAGCTATTGGCCAGAATTTAGCAGGACTGATATAAACAGCTACATATGATAAAAGTAAGAATACAGCAATGAAAATATTAAGTAAAAATATCAGTTTAATTATAAAACCCGGTTTTCCTTTTGCTGACATCAAATAATTTTATCAGTTTAATACTTATTTTATCTCATATCGTTTTCTTCAACATCAGGATAATCGGCTTTGTTGAATATGAATATACTATCATTCATGGCAACATTTGTAACGAATGAAGTAACCGTATAAGAATAGGTTGATCCGTTTTTATCGTAAATAACAGTGCTAACTATTTGTTTCAATGTATTGTCAATATATAAACGGACTTTGTAATACGATTTTGTTTTTATCGGAACAAGGTCGATGATTTGAAGTGTTTTACCTAACTGAACTGTTTCTTTAATGAATTTTGGTTTGAAATTCGTACTGTAATTGTTTAAAATCGTAGTCGGATTTGCAGCATCTTCCTGTGTCGAAACATTATTTATATTTACTTCATTATCATCTTCAATGTATGTCCATACAGTAGTTCCGTTGCAAAAAACAATTTGACCGCCTATTTCGAGGCGATATTTATTTCCCTTAACCTGTATTACTCCTGTTTTTGTTTCATTAACATTGGTTTTGGTATTGGTCATGTTATATGAAAAGCCTATTTTCATTGAAGTATATGACTTCATTTTTGCACTTACTGCATCGAGAATGGGTTTGGCTTTGGTGTCTTCCTGTGCAAAAATGTTATTTGAACAGAAAAAAATTATTGAAAAAATAATTGCAAAGTTTTTTAATGATTTCATGATATGAGTTAGTTTTAACGTTATAGGCATTTCAAAAATTGTTCCAAATGTTCAAGGTCTTTAATTTTAACTTCACGGGCTTTGCTTCCTTCAAAAGGCCCTATTATACCTACAGCCTCCAACTGGTCAACTATTCTTCCGGCGCGATTATATCCCAGTTTTAATTTACGTTGTAGTAATGATGTAGAACCTTGCTGATGAGAAACGATTATATGTGCAGCTTCTTCAAATAATTCATCTCTTTCAGAGGGGTCCATATTTTTATTAGGTTCTTCTCCATTTTCTTCGTTGAACTCAGGAAGGCTAAATGCATTCGGATATCCACGCTGACTTCCTATGAATTCAGTTATTCTTTCTACTTCATGAGTGTCAACAAAAGCACATTGTAATCGGATTAAGTCGCTTCCTGTTGAAAGCAACATATCACCGCGACCAATTAGCTGGTCGGCACCACCGGTATCAAGAATTGTACGTGAATCGATTTTTGAAATAACACGGAATGCAAGTCTTGCCGGGAAATTTGCTTTTATTGTACCCGTTATTATGTTTACTGATGGTCTTTGAGTGGCTATAATTAAATGTATCCCGATTGCTCTTGCAAGCTGTGCTAAACGCGTAATTGGCGTTTCCACTTCTCTGCCTGCAGTAATAATAAGGTCGGCAAATTCATCAACAACCAAAACAATGTATGGAAGGAAGCGATGACCTTCTTCCGGATTTAATTTTCTGCCAATGAATTTTTCATTATACTCTTTAATATTTCTTACTCTTGCATCATGCATCAAATCTAAACGTGCATCCATTTCAAGGCATAAAGAATTCAATGTCCTTACAACTTGTTTTGTGTCAGTAATAATTGCATTTTCTACATCAGGTAATTTTGCAAGATAATGACGTTCAATTTTTGAATATAAAGTTAACTCTACTCTTTTTGGGTCAATAAGTACGAATTTAAGTTGTGCCGGATGTTTTTTAAATAGCAATGAAGTAAGAATGGCATTCAATCCAACAGATTTACCCTGACCGGTTGCACCGGCAACTAGTAAATGCGGCATTTTAGTAAGGTCGGCAACAAAACTTTCATTGGCAATTGTTTTTCCAATTCCAATAGGTAACTCAAAATTATTATTCAGAAATTTATCGGATGATAAAATTGCTTTCATCGGAACAATTTCAGGTCGTTGATTAGGCACTTCAATACCAATGGTTCCTTTACCGGGAATAGGCGCAATAATTCTGATCCCAAGCGCTGAGAGACTTAAAGCAATATCGTCTTCAAGATTTTTAATTTTAGAAATACGAACACCTGCAGCCGGTATTATTTCATATAATGTTACAGTAGGTCCAATGGTTGCTTTAATTTTATCTATCTGAATAGCATAATTATTCAGTGTTGAAACAATACGGTTTTTGTTGGCTTCCAGTTCTTCTTTCTGGACACCAACACTGCTTATTTCGTAATCATCTAATAGGTCTATTGATGGAAGTTTAAAATCGCGAAGGTCGAGAGTAGGGTCGAATGTGCCTTTTTCCTTAACTAATTTTTCAGCAATTTTCTCGATATCGCTTTCTTCAATAATTTCAGCTGGTTTCTCAACAGTGAACTCAACTTCGGGGTTGGCAATCTCTTCTATCTCGTTTTTTTTATTGGATATATTGTTTTCAATTATTGGTTCTTTATTAGGAGCTTCTTCCTTTATTTTTTTTTTATTCAGGTCAAATTCTATAACAGTTTCAGCTGTTTCATTTTTTTCTTCAATTATATTTTCTATAATAGAATTTTTTTGAAAAATATTTTGTTCCACATTTTCTGTTTCTTCTGTTTCTTCTTCAGGATTTTCCTGTTTCATTTCTTGTTTTACTTTCCTGAACCATTTAAAAGAAAAGCGATAGGCAATAATTAGAAAACTTAAAAAGGCAAATATCAGGAGTAGTCCTGTTCCTGCTTTACCAAGAATGCCTTTAAGAAATATATTGGATTGATATCCAAAAATACCTCCTAATATTAAATAGGGTGCTCTGAAGGTAAATCCAAGTGCAACAGAAATCCAGATAATTGCAAAAAATGAATATTTATATGTAAGTCCAATTGGTAATAAACGTATGTTTAAAAGTAATTTTAATCCAGTTACCAGGAAGACCAAAACAAATAAAAATGAAGCAATACCAAACCACTTTTTTATAAATATCCATGCTAAGAATGATCCCATTCTACCCATCCAGTTCTCGGGTATAACACTATTGTCGAAAAGGAAAGAAGTGAATGAGCGGGAAAAGATATTATCATCTGTTTTCCATGAAATAAGATATGATGTAAATGCCAGAAATAAATATACTGATGCCAAAAGAAAGAAAAGTCCCATAACTTTATGAAATCTTTCATCTTTCAGGAATGCAAAACGTTCTGGAGCTGCTTCTACTTTTACCGTAGTTTTTTTAGATTTAACCTTAGGATTATTTTTTTTCTTTTCAGGTTTTTCTGTTTCGGTATTAGTTTGCTCTTCGTTCTTTAATGTGTTCTTTTTGAATTTGTCTTTTACGTCTGCCATTTATTTTACCTCTCAGGTGTGCAAAAGTAAAAAAATACTTAAATAGAAAACAGATATTATTGATATTCTTATAAACAAAAAATCCCCCATAGGAGGGGGATTTGAAAAAGCAGAAAATAGAATTACATACCTAATTGTTTTTTTAGTTCTTCTTCTGTTACTTCTTTATAATCACTAGGTATCAGAAATATGTTATCAGATACTTTTGATTTTTTTACTTCTCTTGCTGTATATTTCATACTGGCTTCAATCTGGTCAATATAAATACTATATTCAAGTACAGCTCCGGGTATATCTTTATATTGTGTTGAAAAATTTAAATTACTGCAACCGATTTCTTCAGTATAATATATTGTATCATTAATAACAGATCCTTCTTCATCTTTTATGGAAACTATTGCTTTTTTACATGTGTAACCTGCAATGGTTTTGGTTTCGTCAGACTTATTAACACTTATTGTAACTTTAGAAAATTCTTCTTTGAGTTTTACAGAGTCAGATATTATGGCAAATTTGTTACCCATATAATCAATAAGTGATATTACTTTTTTTGCGTTGCCATCAGTAATTTTTGCTTGTGAAGCCATTGCAGATGTTACTTCTGTTTTTGTTTTGCAATCTTTCACAGTTACATCTTCGGTTGTCGGAAGTTGAGATTTCATCGCAGGTTCTATTTTCCCTGAGCAAGTAATGTCGTATGAAATAGTTCCCTGAAAAGGTTTTTTACTCTGTGAAAAAAGGTTTGCTGTAAAGCAAAAAACTGTTGCAGCAGTCAGCAAAATGCTTAATGAAGTTTTCATATTAATAATTATTAGATTAGTTAAAATGTTTATGTAGCAAAAATATCATTTTTTTTTGATGATATGAAATAAATGCTAAAATGATACCAAGAATTTAAAACTGTAAATTCCAAAATTCAAAGTATATCATAATAAATATAAATGTGATACACATTAATATCCTAATATTTTTAGCATTGACTTATAGCTTTGCTCTTTAGCGAAAAGGCGAGTATAAACTTCACCGTTTTCATCCAGATCAATAATAATGTGTTTTGGTGAAGGGATAAGGCAATGCTGAATTCCACCGAAACCGCCCAATGATTCCTGGTAAGCACCTGTATGGAAAAGACCAATATATTGTGTTTCGTTATCTGTTATTTTAGGAAGGAATACTGCATTCTGATGCGCTTCAGCATTATAATAGTCATGGCTATCACATGTCAAACCGCCAAGGTTCACGCGTTGGTATTCTGAATCCCAGTTGTTTATTGCCAATAGAATAAAACGTTGATTGATTGCCCATGTATCGGGTAATGTGGTCATGAATGAACTGTCAATCATATTCCATAACTCGCGGTCGTTCTGCTGTTTCTGGTCGATGATAGAGTAAAGGACTGCACTGCTTTCGCCAACTGTGAAAGAACCAAATTCGGTAAAGATATTAGGTTCAGCAACTACATTTCTTTCGCAAATATTTTTTATCTGGGAAATGATTTCTTCAGCCATATATTCATAATCGAAATCAAAAGCCAAGGAACTTTTTATAGGAAAACCACCTCCTATATTAAGTGAATCAAGTTCAGGGCATATTTTCTTAAGTTCACAATATAACTGTGCGCATTTGGAAAGTTCATTCCAATAATAAGCAGTGTCTTTTACTCCTGTATTGATAAAGAAATGTAACATCTTTAATTCAAACTTGGGATTATCTTTTATATGGTCTTCGTAATAAGAAAGAACATCATGATACCTTATTCCTAAACGAGAAGTATAAAAATCAAACTTAGGTTCTTCTTCAGTGGCAATTCGGATTCCAAGTTTGCATTTATTTTTTAATATTTTATATTTGTCGAGTTCAAATTTATTATCAAGAATAGGTATGGTATTTTCAAATCCAAGGTTAATAAGGTTGGCTATATTGTCAATATATTGAGGGCGTTTAAATCCATTACATATAATATATTTATCTTTATTTATCTTTCCTGACTTATATAATTCTTCAATAATATGTATGTCGAAAGCTGATGAAGTTTCAAGATGTACATCTTCTTTTAGTACTTCTTCCATAATAAATGAAAAATGTGAACTTTTTGTACAATAACAATAGTTATAATCAGCATTATAATCAGCTTTTGCTATAGCAACATTGAACCATTTCTTAGCTTTTTGAATTTGTTCCCCAATTTTAGGTAAGTAAGTGATTTTTAAAGGAGTGCCATACTGAGACACTAAATCCATAAGTGAAATGTCGTGGAAGTACAATTCATTATCAATTACTTTGAACTCTTCCTGGGGGAACTCAAAAGTTTGTTCGATAAGGTCGCTATATTTATTTTTCATTTATAAAGTAAGTAAGTTGGTTTGTGTTTTTTTTGTTAAAGTAAATCACTTGGATTTTTTATAAAATGCAAAATTAATAAATGTTGATTATTTTCAAATAGATATATTATATTTTTCTAATTTTTTTTTAAATGGAATCAAATGATATAAAATTCTTACAATTTCATTATTAAACAAATACGATTTCATTTATATGTGTTGTGGTTTAATTAATAGAAAAAAAATGATTGTTCGTAAAAAATATTGCTACTTATATTGTTAAATTTATATAATTTCGCCCACGTTAAAAAATAACCTAATTAATAATAAAATTTTTAAACCAATGAAAATGAAAAGTACAATTAAAAATTTTCTAAATAGTAAATGGAAGGTATATAAGTTAAATGTACCTCTGTTTTTATTATTTGTTTTTATAAGTTGTTCAAATAATCTTATAAAAGCCAGTACTAGTTTATCGCTATCACAAAAAAATAGTGATTTAAGAATTGAAAACCTAAACAGTAATTTAAATGTTGGTTATCCAATTGGGGTTTTCATAAGTAAAAAGGAGATTCAACTTGATACAACATCTGCTATCTCGGAATTTTATGAAGCTAACATTATTGTATTAGGATTTAAGTCGGAAGAAGAAGCTATGAATTATTTTAATTCAAAAACAGATAACCTAATAGCATATACTCTTGATTATGCAACTTCAAAGGTTATCATACAATTGCATCTTACTTATGCTGACTCTTCATGGGGTGTAAGTGAGTGGAATAAATATATCAATGATAAATTAAAAAATGAATAATTATAATATGAAAACAAAAAGAAATATTTTAAAACTAAAAACATATTTATTTATAAGTGTTGTTTTTCTATATACATTATTCAGTGTAAATAGTTTTTCGCAGATTTTAAGTAATAATGCTTTCTTAAAAGGTAATTATGTAGAAGTAGGTATTTCACCTTGTGGAACCTTTGGATCGTCGATTGCACCCCCAAGCGGATATCATCCCAGAGGAAACGGTTATCCGGGCCTTGGTTTTGTTGCCGATCCGGCAAAAGATGGATGGGCTGTTGGTACACCAAATTTCATTGGTGACTATTTTCTTCCTGGTACTCCAGAAGAAGGATGGGGATTAACAGTGAATGGTGTAAATTATAATAACAATCTTATCTGTAGCTCAAATAATATTCCGGGTTCGATAATTAATTATAATATGTCATCAACTGAGGTTTCGGCTACATGGCAAGGTATTGTTGCTGGGTTAAGTATTACAGCAAGAACATATATGCCTTTAAACTCACTTTATTTTATAACAGAAGTTACCATTGTTAACACTTCTGCTTCTACAATAAATAACGTGTACTATATGCGTAATGTTGACCCTGACCAGGAACAACCTTTAACAGGAAATTTTGTTACTAATAATGCAGTGATTTCTCAAAATCCAAATTCATGTAACAGGGCTTTGGCAAGAGCAACAGGTTTAACTTATGGTTCATATCTTGGATTGGGTTCAATTGATTCAAGAGCAAAAGTAACCTATGGTGGTTTTTCAAACAGAAGCGCCTTGGGTATATGGAATGGTACAGGTTTATTCACATCTGGAAGCAATCAGGCTGATCAGGCTATATCGATAGCTTTTAATTTAGGAAACCTTGCACCTAACCAGGTAGTAAAATTTGCTTACGCATATATTTTAAGTGAAGTTGATTTGAATACAGCTCTTGCAGCAACCAATGTTAATTTTAATATAGGTAATGTTAATTATACAACTGGTAGTAACGCTAATATTTGTTCAGGAACAGGTGTTCCAATCACTCTTACAAATACCGGAACATATACAAGTTGGACATGGACTCCAACTACCGGATTAAATACATATACCGGAACAAGTGTAATAGCAAACATTACTTCTCCTACTACATATACTGCTACCGGCTCAGGTACCTGCGGTTCAATTCAAATTTCGATAACTCTTAATCCTGTTGCTGCGCCTGCTGTTGGGAATGCCGGAACAATTACCGGTCCTTCAAAAATAATATTAGGTTCTACAGGAAATAATTATTCAATTCCGGTTGTAAGAGGTGCTACATCATATAACTGGACATTGCCTCCGGGGTCTGTTGTTACTGCTGGTGCCAATACAAATTCAATTACATTTAATGCTTCGAACACTTCATGGTGTGGCGATGTGGTTGTTACTCCAATAAATAATTGTAATACCGGTGGAAGTGCAACAAAAGCTGTATGCCTTGGTAATGAATTATTCACTGGTATAGTAACATCTCCTTTATGTTCAGGACAATCATTAAATGTTACTTATACTGCTAGCGGTATTTTTGCTGCTGGAAATATTTTCACTGTTCAGTTATCAGATGCCACAGGCAACTTTACAACTCCTGTTTCAATTGGATCATTGACATCAACTGCATTGAGTGGAAGTATTCCTGTAACAATCCCAAGTGGTTTAACATCCGGAACTGCATATAGAATAAGAGTTACAGCAAACAGCCCTGTTTTAAATGGTATTGATAACGGAAGTAATATTACTATTAACCCTGTTCCTGTTGTTTTAACAAAAAGTTTCACTACACAACTGGATGCTTCAGGAAATGCGTCAATAGTTGCAAATGATGTTAACAATGGTTCAGGCGATGCATGCGGAATTGCTGCAATTAGTGTATCACCTAATACATTTACATGTGCCAATATCGGAAATAATAATGTTACGTTAACTGTAACTGATGTTAATGGAAATTCAGCTTCTGCAACAGCAGTAGTAACCGTGCAAGATAAAGTTGCTCCTGTAATTACATGTCCCGGTGACCAGACACAGAATGCTACACAAATGAGTGGTGCTTATATCAATGATTTCAGAGGTTTGGTAACTGTTACTGATAATTGTGATAATGCTCCTGTTCTTACACAGTTGCCTATTCACACACCATTAACACAGCTTGGTGTTCCTGTACCTGTTACGATAACAGCTACAGATGCAAGCGGAAATACCAGCAGTTGTACTTTCAATGTAACATTGGTTGATGTTACAGCTCCAACAATTATTTGTGGACCTGATATGAATATCAGCATTGCAAACTCAGATTGTTCATGGATATTATCGGGCATTTCTCCAAGCGCATGGGATATTTATGATCCAAATCCCGTAATAACATTTAATCCTCCATTAGGAACAGTATTCAACGGACCTCAGACAATTGCATTAACATGTACTGCTACCGATCATTCAGGTAATGCATCAAGTTGTACAATGAATATAACATTAAAAGATGTTCAGGCTCCGGCAATATATGGCACATATCCACGCTATGCATCGGTTAATGAAAACTGCCAGGCAGTGCTTGATAATTTTATACCTAGCTTAACGATACATGACGACTGTGATGCAAATCCTTTGGTTACACAAGTACCTCCTGCAGGAACTCTGATATCTTCAAATACTGTTGTTGTGATTACTGCTTCTGATTTATACGGTAATACATCTACAGCACATATCAATGTTAGTTTAAGAGATGAAATCGCTCCAGTAATTGTATGTCCGGCTACTCAGACAATAAATGCTGATGATAAATGTAAAGCTGTACTTCCTGATTACAGGACTTTGGCAACAGTTACCGACAACTGCCAGATAGAATCAATAGAACAAATGCCTGCTCCCGGAACTGTATTGACATACGGTGTACAGAATGTTTTACTTCGAGCTACTGACAAAGAAGACAATCAATCGTTCTGTATGTTTGAAGTAAATATTATGGATGTTACAGCACCTATAGCATTAACGCAAAATATCACTGTAGAGCTTGATAACAGCGGAGCTGCATATATCACACCTTCGATGATAAATAATGGAAGTTATGATGCTTGCGGACCAGTTGCTCTTGCAATTGATAAGAAAGATTTTAGTTGTGCTGATTTAGGCTCTAACACTGTAACATTAACCGTTACTGATTTAAGCGGAAATACAGCATCTGCACCTGCAATTGTAACCGTTGTTGATATTACCAACCCTATAGTATCTACAAAAAATATAATTGTTCAGCTTGACGAAAATGGTAATGCAGCAATAGCTCCGGCTGATGTAAATAATGGTTCTGCAGATGCTTGTGGAATTGTATCAATGAGTGTTATTCCAAATGCTTTCAACTGTAGTAACATTGGCGATAATACTGTTACCCTGACTGCATCTGATGCCAGCGGAAACACTTCTTCAAATACTGCAATAGTAACTATTGAAGATAAAGTTGCACCTTTTGTAATTACCAGGAATGCAACTGTTCAGCTTGATGCTAATGGAACTGCTGCCATTACAGTAGATGATATAAATAATGGAAGCCACGATGCATGCGGTATTGCAAGCGTTGTTGTTGATAAAATGAATTTCGATTGTTCCAATTTAGGCGACAATACTGTTACTTTAACCGTTACTGATGTTAATGGAAATGTAGCTTCTGCAACTGCAATTGTAAGTGTGCAGGATAATATTGCCCCGGTTATTACATGTCCGGCTGATATTACTGTAACTGCTATGAGCAATGATTGCACGCCTAATGTATCATGGGCTAGTGTGATTGCCAGCGATAATTGTACATTCAGCATAAACAGCAATTATAATTCAGGTGATGAATTCCCTGTTGGAACTACTGTTGTTACTTATACTGTAACTGATAAATCGGGAAATGCAGCATCATGTTCATTTAATGTTACTGTAATTCCGGAACCTTTAGTTGCAAGTATTTCAGTGAAAACATTTGTAGGTGGATATAATGTTTCATGTAATGGCGCCAAGGATGGAGAAGCTACTGTTACTGTAAACGGAGGTTGTTTGCCCTATACATACACATGGATTACAGTTCCGGTTCAAACAACTGCAACTGCAACAGGTCTTGGTGCTGGAAACTATACTGTAAATGTTACCGATGCTAACGGAACCATGATTTCACAAAGTATTACATTAACAGAACCAACTGTATTGGTTGCTAATGCTGGTGCAAATACAACTGTATATTATGGATATACTCCAATGAGTTGTGCAACACTTAACGCTACAGCTGGCGGTGCTGTTGCTCCTTATACATATATGTGGAGTACAGGTGCTACAACAGCTACAATTACTGTATGTCCGAATACTACTACCACATACATATTAACTGTAAAAGATGTTAACGGATGTGTAGCTACCAGCCAGGTGAAAGTATGTGTGATAGATGTAAGATGCGAAAAAGGCGGTAATGCTATCATTACAGGTACCGGCAATAAAGTTTTGGTTTGTCATGTTCCATCAGGAAATATAAAGAAAGCAAACACTATTTGTATTGACCCGATTGATGTTCCTTCACACCTTGCACATGGCGATGCTTTAGGTTCATGCGGTACTATGGCATCATGTGTAACAAATGGAAAAGTTGATGACAATTACTTTGAAGAAATTTCTGAAGAAGGTGTATCGGTACTTGTTTATCCAAACCCATTCGACTATAAAACCACCATCAGTTTCAGTGTACCAGAAACAAGCAATGTAACTCTTGTTGTTTATGACATTACAGGAAGAATAGTTGCCAAGTTATATGATGGCGTTGCTGAAAACAACATGTCGCACGAAATGACATTTGATGCCGGTAACCTTGGTGAAGGAGTTTATTTCTATAAACTTATTTCACAGGATGGCGATGTAGTTACAGGTAAAATGGTAATGAACCGTTAGAATTCATATCATATTTGTTTTTTTTAAGGGTCTCATCTTAAGTGGTGAGGCTCTTTTTTTTCAGTTATAAGTGTAGGTTTAAGGCAACTGGTCTGGTTGAAATTAAAATGTTATATGTCTTTTTACCAATGACGATTCACCATTGACTTGGCTAGTTGCTAAGACTTTCAACCATTGACTTTTTAAATAGAAAATAGATAATAGTATATATAAAATTGAAGTCTTAGGTTGTATGTTTAGGGCAACTGGCTAGGTTGAATGTTATTTGTTGATGGAGGTTTAACCATAAACTTATGACCTTTGACTTGGCTAGTTGCTAAGACTTTCAACCATTGACTTTTTATAGAAAATAGATAATAGTAAGTAGTAAATAGATGTCCGCCAAGGCGGATTAGTAGTAGGTTTAAGGCAACTGGTTTGGTTGAATGTAAAATGTGATTTGTAGAAAAACTTTTAACTTAAAACTATTGACCTAACCAGTTGCCCAACCTGTCAACATATAACAAACAAGATGTCTCCAATTATAGGAATTTTTTTGCTCCATCCTTTACAGTCTTTCCAAGTTTTTTAAAACTTGGAGAGACTTAAACCCAGGCTCTTTTTTTTGAAAAGTGCAGTAGGGGAAAATAAAACCCCTGTCTGAGATTTGAAAAATACTGTCAGAAAATATGAAATCACTGTCAGAGATTACCGGATAAGTGTTTTCAGAACGACACTTTCTTTTTCTGATTGCAAACGGAATATATACACTCCATAACTAAAAAGATGAGAAGAAATTGTTAAAGGGTTATTGCTGTCAAGTACATTAATATTTTGATTATATATCATTTTTCCTGTAATATCGAAAATATTTAGAATAAGGTTTTCACTTTTTCCGGGATCAATAAATAAATTTATATTATCATCATAAGAAGAAAGAGTCATTGACAGATGGCTGTCTTTATTACAAGAAGTAACAGCAATTTTAGAATAAGAAAACTTTCCATCAAAATCAGTTTGTTTAAGACGATAATAAGAAATACCACTGTAAGGTTCGCTATCAATATATGAATAATGCGAATCAAGGGTTAAAAATTAAATAAATAAAAGCAGCGGCAATTTTAC